>JBGPTG010000383.1:0-3193 GCA_041490545.1 Gammaproteobacteria bacterium | reverse complement strand
GGGCACCGCATTCGATGTGTCAGGGGACCCGCTTCCGGCCTCGACCCTCGATCTGGCCAGGCGTTCCGACGCGATCCTCTTCGGTGCCGTGGGCGGTCCGCGCTATGACGCGCTGCCTCGAGCGAAGCGTCCGGAGCAGGCGCTGCTCAGGTTACGCAAGGAACTGGGGCTGTTTGCCAATTTCCGGCCTGCGACCGTCTTTCCGGAACTGGTAGATGCCTCCACGGTGAAGCCGGAAGTGGTGGCTGGGCTCGATATTCTCATCCTGCGTGAGTTGACCGGAGACATCTACTTCGGCGAGCCGCGTGGAATTCGGACGTCGCCCGGGGGCGGGCGGGAAGGCTTCGATACGATGCGCTACGCGGAATACGAAATCCGGCGAATCGCGCATGCCGGATTCCGCGCAGCGCTGAAGCGCTCCAGGAAGCTATGCTCGGTCGACAAGGCCAACGTGCTCGAGACGTCCCAGCTGTGGCGCGAGGTTGTCAGCGAGGTCGGCAAGGAATACTCAGCCGTGGAGCTCTCGCATATGTACGTCGACAACGCGGCGATGCAGCTCATTCGGGCGCCCAAGCAGTTCGACGTGATTGTTACGGGAAACATGTTCGGCGACATCCTTTCGGACGAAGCATCGATGTTGACGGGTTCGATCGGCATGCTGCCTTCGGCCTCCCTCGACGAAGCGGGCAAAGGGCTGTACGAACCCATCCATGGTTCAGCGCCGGACCTTGCAGGAAGGAATCTCGCCAATCCGCTGGCCACGATACTCTCCGCGGCCATGATGCTGCGTTTCAGCCTGGACCTGGAGGGGGCCGCGTCGCGCATCGAGGCGGCGGTGAGGAAGGTCCTGGCTCAGGGGTACCGGACTCCGGACATTCATCGGCCCGGGACCGTCAGGGTAGGGACCCGCGAGATGGGCGATGCTGTCGTGGCGGCGCTTCATTGATGCGCCGCAACTTCTTGGCGAAGCGATGCGTTAGCATAGGAATCTGGACTTTCCAGAGAGTGCAGAGAGTGTGATGCAGCGAGTCGGATTCGTTGGGTGGCGGGGAATGGTTGGTTCGGTGCTCATGCAGCGCATGCACGCCGAGCGCGACTTCGCGTCGATCGAGCCGGTTTTTTTCTCGACATCCCAGGTCGGAGCAATAGGGCCTTTCATCGGCAAGGAGACTGCCGCGCTCAAGGACGCAAGAAGCGTGGTGGACCTCTCGGCGATGGATATCATCATTTCCTGCCAGGGAAGCGACCACACCAACGAAGTATTCCCTGCACTCCGGGCATCGGGATGGAAGGGTTACTGGATCGACGCTGCATCCGCGCTGCGCATGCGCGATGACGCGGCGATCATTCTCGATCCGGTCAATAGGGAACTCATCGAGGCCGCGCTGGCCCGGGGCGTGCGCAATTTCATCGGCGGCAATTGCACCGTGAGCCTTATGCTGATGGGAATGCACGGACTCTTCAAGGCGGACCTGGTCGAATGGATAACTGCGATGACCTACCAGGCAGCGTCCGGGGCAGGCGCCGAGCACATGCGCGAGTTGATGAAGCAAATGGGGTTTGCATATATGGCCGTGGCGCCGCAGATGAATGATGCCGCGTCGGCGATCCTGGAAGTAGACAACTTGCTGACTGCGGCGCTGCGCAATGAGGCGCTGCCGGCAGAGCACTTCGGATTTCCGCTTGCCGGGAGTCTCCTGCCCTGGATCGACAAGGATCTTGGCAATGGACAGAGCCGCGAGGAGTGGAAAGGCCAGGTCGAGGCGAACAAGATTCTCGGTCGCGGTGCTGCGCAGATTCCGATCGAAGGAGTGTGCGTTCGCATCGGGGCCATGCGCTGCCACAGTCAGGCACTGACCGTTAAACTCAGGCGCGACGTGCCGCTTGACGAGATTGAGGACATGCTCGCCAAGGCTAACGACTGGGTGAGAGTGGTGCCCAACGAGCGTGAAGCTACGCTGCGGGAACTCACGCCGGCCGCCGTCAGCGGCAGCCTGCAGATACCGATCGGGCGGCTCCGCAAGCTTTCTTTGGACAAGACCGGCAGCTACCTGGCTGCGTTCACGGTGGGAGACCAGCTGCTTTGGGGAGCGGCAGAGCCCCTGCGGAGAATGCTGAAGATCCTCCTGCAGCAGCAGTAAGGGCTCAGAGATTCACCAGGATCTTCGTTTTTTGGCTGCCCAAAGGCCAAGCCTAGAGAGAATTAAGACACAAACTGCTTGGAAAATAGCTACTTGAGGCCGTTTTTGAGGTGAAAGTTTAGCTTGCAAGGCTAAGGCCATGATGGTATGTTAAATTGTTTCCACTTTGGGCTGTCAGGGTGGCACGTGGGCAAGTTTGCCTCAAGAATTTGGATGGTTGCGGTGGCAAGCCTGTTGCCGCCATCGCTCGCCTTTGCTGCCGGGCTCGGGAAGATCTCCGTGCTGTCGCAGCTTGGGCAGCCACTCAGGGCCGAGATCGAGATCGTGTCCCTGCAGCGCGGCGAAGGCGATAGTCTCGCTGCGCGACTGGCGTCTGGCGAGACATTCCGACAGTCAAGCATTGAGCTCAACCCGGCGCTCCTATCGGTGAAATTCGCAGTGGAACGTCGCAGTGGTGGACAGTTCGCCATGACGCTTACCTCGACGCAGCCGATGAACGAGCCGTTCATCGACATGCTGGTCGAGTTGAATTGGTCGAACGGCCGTCTGGTCCGCGAGTACACCTTCCTGCTCGATCCTCCGGAATATGCAGGACCTCGCAAGGCCGAACCTGCATCCACCATCCAGGGCGCACAGGTGGATGCGCTGCCCGAGGTAACTGCGACGGTCCCGGGGACGCCCGGCGATTCGAGTGCATCCGTGCAGGCTGCAGCCGCGGAACCTGAAGCCCCAGCGATCGTCCAGGCTCTGCCGGAGACAGCCCAGGCGACTCAGTCCGCCCAGGCAGATGCGCCATCAGTTGCAGGGCAGGCGGGAGAACCCGTAGTGGTGGATGTAGTGGTGGACGCCTCGCCTGGCCCCGAGGTCGCCCCGTCCCAGGCAAGCGCTGGCGATGCACAGTCCGGAGCATCGGTTCAGGTCGATTCGGCGCCTCCCGCGCAAGCCCCGGCTTCGGAGTTGATCCAGGAACCGGGTGTTTCGCATGCCTACGAGGTGAAGCGCGGAGATACGCTTTCGAAGATCGTGCTAGGTAACAAGATCGAAGGCGCTTC
>JBGPTG010000382.1:0-3204 GCA_041490545.1 Gammaproteobacteria bacterium | reverse complement strand
GTGGTTGCGCTCAGCGCCAATGCAATGCCCCACGATATCCAGAAAGGCCTGGAAGCAGGATTCTTCCGCTATCTCACCAAACCCATCAAGGTCAACGAGTTCATGAATACGCTGGACGTGGCACTGAAATTTGCGAAAACGGCCGCATCGACGACAGCGGACCGCACAGCTAGAAAGGAACAAGCATGATGGTTGCCAAATCCGACATTCTCAACGCCAGCATCCTGATTGTTGACGATCAGGAGGCCAATGTCAGCCTGCTCGAGCAATTGCTGCGTGAAGCCGGCTACACCTCGGTTGCCTCGACCATGAATCCGCGCGAGGTATGCGCATTGCATCGCAAGAACCGCTACGACCTGATCCTGCTCGACCTGCAGATGCCCGGCATGGATGGATTCCAGGTGATCGAAGGCCTCAAGACAAACGATGCGGACGGCTACCTTCCGGTCCTGGTGATCACCGCCCAACCCGGCCACAAGCTGCGCGCGTTGCAAGCCGGCGCAAAGGATTTCATCAGCAAGCCGTTCGATCTGGTCGAAGTCAAGACGCGCATCCACAACATGCTGGAAGTGCGGCTGCTGTACAAGAAACTCGAGAATTACAACAAGTTGCTGGAACGGACGGTGCAGGAACGGACCGCCGAACTGCGCGAAAGCGAAGCCCGCTATCGCAGCCTGACCGAACTGGCCTCCGACTGGTACTGGGAGCAGGACGAGAACGGGAACTTCACCAAGGTTTCCGGCCCGGTCCTGGAGATGCTCGGAATCCGGGTCGACGCCCTGGTGGGAGAACCAAGCGGTGTTCAGGTGGCAGGCTGGAATGAGTCGGAGCGGGAAGCACTGCAGGCCACCATTGCAGCGCGGCAGCCCTTCCTGGATTTCGTCTTCAGCCGCGTCAATGCCGATGGCTCGCAACAAAAGTTTCAGGTGAGCGGGGAGCCGATGTTCAGCCAGTCCAGCCGCTTCATCGGTTACCGCGGAATCGGCACGGAACTCACCGCAGAGAAATAGAACGCAAGATACCGAAGCTTACGGAGCCTCTGAACAAATGCCAAAATTGGAAACCGCGATCGCGCGGCTCCCCCTGAAGTCGGGGGTGCAAGAGGGGGGCGGGATCCCTTTGCTCAGACCTTCCCTGGCGATGTCATCACCCCATAGTCCGAGTCAAAACCATCTTCTCGCCGCCCTGCCTACGGCGGAATTCGAGCCCTTGGCTGCACATCTGGAACTGGTCCCGATGCCGCTCGGTGAAATTCTCTACGAGCCCGGCGGACTGATGCAGCACGCCTATTTCCCCACCACCGCCATCGTGTCGCTGCACTATGTCATGGAGTCTGGCGCATCGGCCGAAACCGCGGGGGTGGGCAATGAAGGCGTGGTCGGTATTTCGCTGTTCATGGGAGGAGATACCACGCCGAGCTCGGCCGTGGTGCAGACTGCGGGCCACGCTTACCGGCTGGAGAGCCGCTTCCTGAAGCAGGAATTCGATCGCGCCGGCTTGATGCAGCAGCTGATGCTGCGTTACACCCAGGCGCTGATTACACAGATGGCCCAGACCGCGGCCTGCAATCGGCACCATTCGGTGGAGCAGCAACTGTGCCGCTGGCTGTTGCTGACTCTCGATCGCATGCCGACGAATGAGCTGGTCATGACGCAGGAATTGGTCGCCAGCATGCTCGGCGTGCGACGCGAAGGCATTACCGAGGCCGCCGGGAAATTGCAGCACGCCGGTTTTATTCGCTACCGCCGCGGCCACATTACGGTGCTCGAGCGGTCCGGACTGGAGGCCAGCGTGTGCGAGTGCTACGCCGTGGTCAAGAAGGAACTGGGCCGCCTGCTGTCCGATGTGCGGTACCGCCAGGGCATCGCTACCGCCGTCAGATAGACGCCTCGGTCTGTCCCCGGTCCAGGGATTCAGTGTTTGGATTCGAGCAGTGCGACCGCTTCGGCCGCGATGCCTTCGCCGCGGCCGATCGCGCCGAGCCGCTCGGCGGTCTTGGCCTTGACGTTGACATGCCCCAGGTCGATGCCGAGATCGGCGGCGATATTCGCCCGCATCGCCGGGATGTGCGCCGCCATCTTCG
Source organism: Gammaproteobacteria bacterium (assembly GCA_041490545.1). GTDB lineage: Bacteria > Pseudomonadota > Gammaproteobacteria > Burkholderiales > SG8-39 > VBDM01. The sequence goes on along the minus strand of JBGPTG010000382.1, from coordinate 1,121 downwards.
GCGCCTGGGCGATGACGGTGGCGTCGACATTGGCGACCGTGAAACCCGTCTGCTTCAGCAGGCTCGCGACCTGGCGCAGCAGCGCGCGGCTGTCGGCATCCTTGTATTTCGGATCGGTATCCGGGAAGTGCTGGCCGATGTCACCCAGCGCCGCCGCACCGAGGAGCGCGTCGCAGACGGCGTGAATCAGCACGTCGGCATCGGAGTGTCCATCCAGACCCTTGTCGTATGGAATGGTGACCCCGCCGATCACCAGCTTTCGGCCTTTCACCAGCGCATGCAGGTCGAACCCCTGTCCTACTCTCACGAGACGCCTTTGAGTATCGCTTCGGCGATGTCCAGGTCCGAAGGCAGCGTCACCTTCAGGTTCTTGGCGCTGCCTTCGACCAGTTTCGGCTTGTAGCCGAGCCGCTCGACCGCGCTCGCCTCGTCGGTGACGTGCTCGGCCTCGCGCAGCGCGCGCAGCAGCATGCCGTGGCGGAACATCTGCGGCGTCTGTGCCTGCCACAGGCCTTCGCGCGACTCGGTCGCGACGATGCGGCGGTCCTCGTCGCCGCGCTTCACCGTATCGGCCACGGGAATCGCCAGGATGCCGCCGACTTCGTCGCTCCCCGCTTCGTCGATCAGGCGGCGCAGCTCAGGCGTACCGACGCAGGGACGCGCGGCGTCGTGCACCAGGATCCAGTCGTTCGGATCGACCGCGCTCGCGGCGGCGACCAGCCCGTTCAGCACGCTGTCGCGGCGGCTCGCACCGCCGCAGTACAGCGGCGCGAGCCGATTGCCAAATTCGCTCCAGTCGTGCTTGCGGAATTCGGTGTCACCCGGCGTCAGCACCACGAACAACACTTCGATTTCGGGGAGTGCCAGGAGGCGCTCGATCGCATGGCGGAGCATCGGTTTCCCGGCGATCGGTGCGTATTGCTTCAAGCCCGCGGCGCCGAAGCGGGCAGCCGATCCGGCGGCCGGGAGCAGACCGAAATATCGCGCAGTCATCGATCAAGTCGCTGAAATCGGGCGGGATTGTGGAGAACCTGCACGCTATAATTATACCGGTCTCCCGAGTTCCAACCGGCGCCTCGCAAACCGAGATGCCGCTTGACTCGGGTTTTGCTATTTCCATT
>JBGPTG010000381.1:0-3205 GCA_041490545.1 Gammaproteobacteria bacterium | reverse complement strand
CTCGCCGTCTTCGGATTCGGCGGTGACTTCCAGGCACGCGGGCAGGGTCGCGCGTCGAATCGCAAGAGAATGGTAGCGCGTCGCGAGGAAAGGACTCGGCAGGCCGCGGAACACGCCCAGGCCGGTGTGACGGATGGCGGAGGTCTTGCCGTGAACGACCCGGCCAGCGTGCACCACCTCGGCGCCGAACGCCTGGCCGATCGCCTGGTGTCCCAGACAGACACCGAGGATGGGCAGCTTGCCGGCGAACGCACGAATGGCGGCGAGCGAAACCCCGGCTTCGCTGGGTGTGCATGGGCCTGGAGAGATTACGATGGCGTCAGGTCCGAGCGCGGCGATATCCGCCGCGTTGATTTCGTCGTTGCGGACCACTCTGACGACGGCTCCGAGTTCCCCCAGGTACTGAACCAGATTCCAGGTGAAGGAATCGTAGTTATCGATCATCAAGATCATGGGTGTGCTATCTCGTTGAATCAGCGGAGTATCAATAGGGCCGAATGAACTTGAACCCTGCGGTGTTCCCCGGTTTCCTCACCCTAGAGGAGGAGATTCCGGGTGGCCGAGACCCGCCCGGCGCGGCGACAAGGGGCTTTTAGGCAGCTGGCTGGCGCCAACGCCAATGAACGGAGGGGATCCCTAGGTGCTGATTCACGACCCCGATTATAGCCGCGGCCAGCGCGAGCATGAAGTCCTCGACAACGATTGCCGATTCAACGCGCTAGAATGCTGAATGCTAATCGGCGGCAGGCCGAATGGAATGCAAGGGGCTTGGGAGGTGTTCGCCGATCAGCCAGCCGGAATCCGCGCCGATCGGTCGATCGACCGGCCCCGGCCCAAAAGGAGGACACAAATGAAAGGATTCAGCCTGTTTTATGCGCTGGCCGCAGCGGCGGCCCTTGCCGGATGCGCCACGCAGGAGGGCGTTCGCCCGAAGTGGACGCTGCACGAAGGCGACTTCGCCTTCATCGCGCCCCAGAAGACCGGCAAGCAGGACGTCGAACGCCTCGTCGGCAAGCCGTTGACGACCATGGTGTTCGCGAGACTCGGCGAGGAAGTGTGGGACTACCGCTATATGGATGGAGTGAAAACCTACATCGCCGAAGTGCATTTCGACCTGCAGGGGCTAGCGAAATACACCACGACCTACCCGGACCGGTGTGCGCTCGGACCGAGCGGGTGCCGCTGAGCGTCCTTGGGTCCGCACCGACGCTTCGGACCGGTGCGCGCGCCGATGCAAATAAAAAGATACGCTCTGATTTGCGCCGCGGCCGCAGTTCTCGCCGCATGCGCCACCCAGCAAGGGGTTCGCCCGAAGTGGACGCTGCACGAAAGCGACTTTGCCCCGATCACGCCCCAGACCACCAAGGAGCAGGTCGAGCGCCGGGTCGGCAGGCCGCTCGTAACCGCGGTTTTCGCCAGGCTCGAGGAGGAGGTCTGGGACTACCGCTACATGGACGGAGTGCAAACCTACGTCGCCGAGATCCATTTCGACATGCAGGGGCGGACGAAGTACACCACGGCCTACCCGGACCGCTGCCCGTTCAGGCCGGTCGGCTGCCGCTGAAGGCAACTCTGTATTGCCTCGTTCTCGGCACTGGCCGGGTCTCATAGGCGAGTAGCGTGCGCGGTACTCCGGCAAGCCGCGAGGCGCGGCCGGTCGCACCCCGCGCCCTGGCTCTCGGCTCATGCCGCATCGCGCCCGTCGGACCCGCTCATTTCCAACCCACCCGCGGCAATTTCGGCAGCGCGCAGCACCGCGCGCGCCTTGGCGCGGGTCTCCTGCCACTCGTTTTCCGGCACCGAATCGGCGACGATGCCGGCGCCCGCCTGGACGTGCATCTGGCCGTCCTTGACCAGGGCGGTGCGGATCGCAATGGCGAGATCCATGTCGCCGTTGAAGCCCAGGTAGCCGACGGCTCCGGCGTACAGGCCGCGTTTGTCGGGTTCCAGCTCGTCGATGATTTCCATGGCGCGCACCTTGGGTGCCCCGCTCACGGTACCCGCGGGAAACGCCGCGCGCAGAACGTCGATGCCGTCCAGGCCCTCGCGCAACTTGCCTTCGACGTTCGAGACGATGTGCATGACGTGGGAGTAACGCTCCACCGTCATTTTTTCGGTGAGGCGCACTGTCCCGGTCGCGGCGACACGTCCGACGTCGTTGCGGCCGAGGTCGACCAGCATGACGTGCTCGGCGCGCTCCTTGGGATCGGCAAGCAGCTCGCGCTCGAGGGCAAGGTCCTCTTCGCGCGCCGCGCCGCGGGGCCGCGTGCCCGCGATGGGGCGTACCGTTACCGTTCCGCGTTCCAGCCGCACCAGTATCTCCGGGGAGGCCCCGACGACCTGGAAGTCGCCCAGATCCAGGTAATACATGTACGGCGAGGGATTGATAGAGCGCAGCGCGCGATACAGGGAAAGCGGTGATCCGGAATAGCGGCGCGACAGGCGCTGCGACAGCACCACCTGCATGATGTCGCCGTCGTGCACGTACCGGATCGCGCGCTCGACCGCGGCACGATACGCATCGCCGCCGACGTTGGACGTGATTTCCGCCGCATCCGCCGGAGATTCAGCCGGCAGCGCCAACGGCAGGCGCAGCGCCCCCAGCAGCTCGCGAAGGCGCGCCTGCGCGTCGTGCCAGGCGCGGGGCTTCGACGGGTCGGCATAGACCACGAGGTAAAGCTTACCCGACAGATTGTCGATGACCGCGAGCTCTTCGGAGACGAGCAGCATCATGTCCGGGCAGCCGAGCGGGTCGGGCTTGCCCCATCCCCCGGAAAGCCGCGGCTCGATCCAGCGCACCGAGTCGTAACCGAAGTAACCCACCAGGCCCCCGCAGAAGCGCGGCAATCCGGGCCGTTCGGCAACGCGGTAACGCGACAGGAACTCGCGCACGAATTCGAGTGGATCGGAGGCCTGCGATTTCTCGATGACGGCATCTCCGTGCATCACCGTCACCACGCGGCCGACCGCCCGCAGCCGCACCGGGGCGGACAGACCGATGAACGAATACCGGCCGAAGCGCTCGCCGCCCACCACCGACTCGAGCAGGTAGGTGTTGGAACGATGGGCGAGCTTCAGATAGATGGAAAGGGGCGTGTCGAGGTCGGCGAAGGTCTCGGCGACGAGCGGAACGCGGTTGAAACCCTGGCCGGCAAGCTGCCGGAATTCTGCTTCTGTCATGACGGCTCCACGAAAACGTTGCAGG
>JBGPTG010000380.1:0-3227 GCA_041490545.1 Gammaproteobacteria bacterium | reverse complement strand
CGGGATCGATCTGATTGTCGACGCTCGCGAGCGAGCCCGCAGCGAGCTTCTTCTTCTGTTCGCGGTCCCAGGCCTCGACCGGCAGCTTTTCGCCCGAGCGCACCCGCTGCACCAGTCCCGACAGGCTGTCCTGCGGGATGGTGAAGATGACCGAGACCGGCTGCAGCTGCGTGATGACCACCAGGCCGTTCGCGTCGCCCGCGCGGACGATGTTGCCCGCGTCGAGCAGGCGCAAACCCAGGCGCCCGCTGATCGGCGCGGTGATGCGCGCGTAGATCACCTGGAGCCTGGCGTTGTCGATCTGCCCCTGGTCGAACTTGACCGTGCCTTCGTATTGCCGGACCAGCGCCTCCTGCGTGTCCACCTGCTGCTTGGCGATCGAGTCCTGCGCGTAAAGCGTTCTGTAGCGCTCGACGTCGATGCGGGCGTTCGCCAGCAGCGCCTGGTCGCGCGCCATCTGGCCCTCGAACTGCGCGAGCTGCGCCTGGTAGGCTCGCGGGTCGATCTCGGCGAGAAGGTCTCCCTCCTTCACCACCTGCCCCTCTCTGAACAGGACCCTCATCAACTCGCCGTCCACCCGACTGCGCACGGTCACCGTCTTCAGCGGTGTCACCGTGCCAAGTCCATTGAGATAGATATTGATGTCGCCGGTCCGCGCCGCCGCGGCGACGACCGGCGTCGGCCGGTTGGGGTCGAAACCGCGCCGGCCCGCCGGGCGCTGCTGGGCGTCCCCCGGCTGCAGCAGGTATACGGTGATCCCTCCGGCGGCCACGAGCAGCACGGCGAGGACCACCCAGGCAGCGTGCCATCCGCGCCGCGTGCCCGCAGGATTCATTATCGAGAGAGGCTCGATTTTCATTTTTCAGAAGTCGCGAGGACCCGCGCGTTCGGCCGCACCCGATCAGCTGCGATTAGACCAGAGAAGTGTAAGCCCTCCATTGCGCCGGACCTCCATTTGCAACCAGATATTACCGCGTGCCTGCGGCAGGAATCCCCGGATTCCAGCCGCCCGCTAGAATAGCCCGGTCTCTGCAGAGTCTCTTCATGCCAGTCAGGCAGATCATCGACGGCGGCCGCGTCCCGGTCAAGGTCTTCACCAACGAGTTGGAAGCGCGCGCCCGGCAGCAGCTCGCGAACGTCGCCGGACTGCCGATCGTGTTCGGGCACATCGCGGCGATGCCCGACGTGCACACCGGAATCGGCGCGACCGTGGGTTCGGTCATCCCCACCCGGGGCGCGATCATCCCGGCAGCGGTGGGAGTCGATATCGGCTGCGGGATGAACGCCGTGCGGCTTTCCCTCAGGGCGGAGCGGCTTCCCGACAATCTCGCTCGCGTGCGCGCAGCGATCGAGCAGGCCGTGCCGGTGGGCTTCGACGAGCACGGCGAGCACGGCGCGCGCCGCGACGCCTGCACACCCCTCGCGCAGCGCCTTGCGGAAATCGTCCGGGAGCACCCGAAGATCGCGAAGATGCAGCGCGACCATGAGAAAAAGTGGATGCTGCAGATGGGCTCGCTCGGCGGCGGCAACCACTTCATCGAGCTGAGTCTGGACGAATCCGGGCACGTCTGGGTCATGCTGCATTCGGGCAGCCGCGGCATCGGCAATTGCATCGGGCAGTATTTCATCGCGGCGGCACGCGAGGCGATGATGAAAACCGATGTCCAACTCCCCGATCGCGACCTCGCCTGGTTGACCGAAGGCTCGAAATCTTTCGACGACTACGTCGGGGCGGTCGGCTGGGCGCAGGACTACGCGTTCGCCAACCGCGCCGAGATGCTGGAACTGATCCTCGAGGTTCTTCGCCGCCATCTTCCCGCGTTCGAAATCAGCGACGAGGCGATCGACTGCCATCACAACTACGTGCAGGAGGAGAAGCACTTCGGCAAGCGCGTCTACGTCACGCGCAAGGGCGCGATCAGCGCGCGCGAGGGTGAACTCGGCATCATTCCCGGGAGCATGGGGACGCGCTCCTACATCGTGCGTGGCAAGGGCAATGCGGATTCCTTCCACTCCTGCGCCCACGGCGCCGGTCGCCGCATCAGCCGCAGCGAGGCGAAGCGCCGCTTCACGCGCGCCGATCTCGAGTCCCAGACCGAGGGCGTCGAATGCCGCAAGGACAAGGGCGTGCTCGACGAAATTCCGGGCGCCTACAAGGACATCGACCTCGTCATGGCAGACCAGAGCGACCTCGTCGATGTCGTGCACACGCTGAAACAGGTGGTGTGTGTCAAAGGCTGAATCGAAGCCGCGCGAAGACGCCGCACAACCCGGGTTCTGGGAAAAGCGTTTCCGTGAAAACTTCACTCCCTGGGACGCGGGCGGCGTCCCCGCGGCGCTACGGAATTTTCTCGACAAGGCGCCGCGCGGCGGGCGCGTGTTGATTCCAGGCTGCGGTTCCGGCTACGAAGTGCGTGCTTTCGCCGAAGCGGGGTACGAGACGCTCGCGATCGACTTCGCACCCGCGGCGGTCGAACGTGCAAAACAAACCCTGGGTCCTTTGGCTCGCCTCGTACGCATCGAGAATTTCTTTGAATTCGATTTCGGCCCGCCGTTCGACCTCGTATACGAACGCGCCTTCCTGTGCTCGCTTCCGCGCCCGCTGCGGCCGCGCTACGTGAAACGTGTGGTCGAGTTGCTCCGGCCGCAGGGCAAGGTCGTCGGATTTTTCTTCTTCGAGGACGGCGAACGCGGCCCGCCCTTCGGGCTAAAGTCCGGAGAACTCGAAACGCTCCTTCGCGGGCATTTCGAGCGAACCGCCGATGCCGCGGTGGACGACTCGATCCCGATATTCGCCGGGAAGGAACGCTGGCAGGTCTGGACGAGCGCCGCTTCCATCACTCATCACCAAAGGGAGAAACCATGACGTCGTCAGAACGGTTGCGCGTGGGATTCATCGGGGCTAACGGAAAATGGGGTCCGAGCGCCCATGCTCCCGCTCTTTTGCGGCTGCCGGAGACCGAAATCTACGCGGTATGCACGGCGCACGCGGACACGGCGCAGGCGGCGGCCGACACGTATGGCGTGAAGCACGCGTACAGCCACATCAAGGCCATGTGCGCGGACCCGCAAGTCGAGGCGGCCCTCGTCGCGGTGCGCGTGCCGGCGCACTATGTGCTCGCCAAGGCCGCGCTGGAGGCGGGCAAGCATTGCTACTGCGAGTGGCCCCTGGGCAGGAACACGAAGGAGGCCGAGGAACTTGCGGCGCTGGCCCGCAAGTTGAAGCT
>JBGPTG010000379.1:0-3247 GCA_041490545.1 Gammaproteobacteria bacterium | reverse complement strand
GGCGGCGTACATGGATCTCGCGAAAAAGGTCGCCGCGATCGCCGCGCGCGAAGCTGGCGAGATCGAGGCGCGCTGGCCGAAAGTGCTGCGCCGCGTGCAGGGCTACAACCTCGACCTGGTAAAGCCGGCGGCCGACTGGAACTTCGCGCAGCTGCTGGTTGGCTCCGAAGGCACGCTCGCCTACTCGAAGCGAATTCATCTCAAGCTCTCGCCGCTGCCGAAGGCGCGAACGCTTGGCGTGTGCCACTTTGCGTCGTTCCATCGTGCGATGGAAGCGCCGCAGCACATCGTCAAGCTCGCCCCGACGGCGGTGGAACTGGTGGACCGCACCATGATCGGGCTTGCGCGCGGCAACGCGGCGTTTCGTCCCATCGTCGAGAAATTCATCCGGGGCGATCCCGACGCTATCCTGCTGGTGGAATTCGCGGGTGAAGAGTCCACTCCGCAGCATGCGAAATTGAAACAACTGGTCGAACTGATGGGCGACCTGGGTGTGCCCGGCAGCGTGGTCGAGATTACCGAAGCCGGTCTGCAAAAGGACGTGTGGGAGGTGAGAAAGGCCGGCCTCAACATCATGATGTCGATGAAGGGCGACGGCAAGCCCGTCTCCTTTATCGAGGACTGCGCCGTGCCGCTCGAGAATCTCGCCGAGTACACAGACCGCCTGACGCAGGTGTTCCGCAAGCACGGCACCGAGGGCACCTGGTACGCGCATGCCTCGGTCGGGACGCTGCATGTGCGGCCCATCCTCAACATGAAGGCGGACGGCGCGAAGAAAATGCGCGCGATTGCCGAAGAGGCCTGTGCGCTGGTGAAGAGCTACAAGGGCGCCGCGTATTCGGGCGAGCACGGCGACGGCCTGGTGCGCTCGGAGTGGATCGAGCCCATCATCGGTGCGAGGCTCGTGCGCGCGCTCGAGGAGATCAAGGGCCTGTTCGACCCCAAGGGGCTGATGAATCCGGGCAAGATCGTGCGGCCGTCGAAACAGGACGACCGCAGGCTGCACCGGTTCAGGCCCGGCTACGCGGTGCAGCCGATCGAAACGGCGCTCGACTGGAGCGAGTGGAGCGTGCCGGGAGCCGCGAGCCGGGGATTCGCCGCCGCGGTGGAGATGTGCAACAACAACGGCCATTGCCGCAAGTTCGACGCCGGCACCATGTGCCCGTCGTTCCGCGCCACAGGCGAGGAGAAACACCTCACGCGCGGCCGCGCCAACACGCTGCGGCTCGCGCTATCGGGGCAGTTGGGCGCGGACGCCTTTACCTCCGACGAAATGCACGACACGCTGGCGCTGTGCGTGTCGTGCAAGGGCTGCAAGCGCGAGTGCCCCACCGGCGTCGACATGGCGAAGATGAAGATCGAGTTTCTTCACCACTACCATCGCAGACACGGCTGGTCGCTGCGGGACAAGCTGGTCGCTTTCCTGCCGCGCTATGCTCCGTGGGCGGCGCGCGTCGCGCCGCTCGCGAACGCGGCGCAGGCAATCGGAAAACGCTGGCTCGGCTTCGCACGCGAGCGCTCGCTGCCGAAGTGGCGGCGCGATGCCTTTCTGAATTCCCTGCGGCGCTGGAACGGCGCGGGAAAGGCCGGCGAAGTGGTTCTGTTCGTCGATACCTTCAACAACTACTTCGAGCCGGAGAACGCCCGCGCGGCGCTCGCCGTGCTCGACCGGGCCGGTTACGGCGTCCATATCGCCCGCGCCGAGGGTGAGGGAAGCGTGCGACCGCTGTGCTGCGGCCGGACTTTTCTGGCCGCTGGCATGGTGGATGAGGCGAAAGTCGAAGCGCGGCGAATGATCGGCGCGCTGAAGCCCTATGTCGAGCGTGGAATTCCCGTCGTAGGCTTGGAGCCCTCGTGCCTCCTCACGCTGCGCGACGAGTTCAAGTCGTTGCTTCCGGGCAGCGAGACTGCAAAGGTGTCGGAACAGGCGCTGTTGTTCGAGGAATTCCTCGCGCGCGAGCAGGCGGCGGGCCGCCTGTCGCTCAAGCTCAAGCCGCTCGCCGAAAAAAAAGCGCTGCTCCACGGCCATTGTCATCAGAAAGCCTTCGGCGCCATGCCGGCGGTGCTGCAGGTGCTGAAGCTCGTGCCCGGGCTGGAGATCGAGACGATCGAATCTTCCTGCTGCGGCATGGCAGGCAGCTTCGGCTACGAAGCCTCGCACTACGACGTCTCGATGAAAATGGCCGAGCTGTCGCTGTTGCCGAAAGTGCGTTCGTCCGGCGCGGATGCGCTCATTGTTGCCGACGGCACCAGTTGCCGCCACCAGATTGCCGATGGCGCGCGCCGGGACGCGGTCCACGTCGCGCGGGTGCTGGCGCGCGCTCTCGCGTAGCCGCGGGCGAGGCGCATGGGACTCGAAGGCGCCGCCGCGGCGCTGGCGCTCGCGCCGATCGCCTTTCTCGGCGCGCTGCTCCACGGCATCACCGGATTCGGTTCGGCGCTCGTCACCATTCCGCTCGCCACCTTCTTCGTGCCGCTGCCTTTCGCGCTGGCGGTTTTCGTGGTCGTGGATTTCGTCAACGTGCTGCGCCTTGGCCTGGAGAACCCGCGCAACGCCGTCGCCGGGGAAATCGCGCGCATGGTGCCGCTGATGGTCGCCGGCATCGTCGCCGGGACTACGCTGCTCGTCAGCCTGCCGCGCAGCGCGTCGCTCGTCGCGCTGGGCGTGTTCGTTCTCGCCTACTCGGTCTACAGCCTGACGCGGCGCGCAAGTTTTGCCATCGTCAGCCGGCGCTGGGCGTATTTCACCGGTTTCTGCGGAGGGCTTTCGGGAACGCTGTTCGGTGCGGGCGGGCCGCCTTACGCGGTGTATCTCTCGCACCGGCCCCTCACCAAGGAACAGTTCCGCGCGACCATCACGGTCACCTCGATCTTCAGCCTCGGGCTGCGCATCGTCGCCTATCTGCTGACGGGCCTCTTCCGGCAGGACGGCGTGTGGATCACCGCGGCCGCGACCATCCCCGCCGGACTCGCGGGCATCTACGTCGCTTCGAAGATTTTCCGGTGCATCTCGCGCGACACGCTGATGCGCGCGATCGGCCTGCTGCTGCTCGCGACCGGGGTGTCGCTCCTCGCGCGCGGCCTGAACTAAAGTCGGACCGGGGAGGCTGGTTTCTCTACGCCCGGATATCCGGATCGAGACGCCGCTCGATCCAGGCGATCTGGTCCTTGAGGAGGAGCTTGCGACGCTTCATTCGCGTCAGGGCAAGCTGGTCGTGCGTCGGCTCGTCGGCGAGGCGGAGTATGG
>JBGPTG010000378.1:0-3264 GCA_041490545.1 Gammaproteobacteria bacterium | reverse complement strand
CCTCGCGCGCCGCAACCGCTTCGCGCAGACGGGACTTCGCAACCTCGCCGGCATCGTCCTGGCTTTTCGCATCCCCAAGGGCGCGCAAACCTCCAACTGGGCCGCGACGCAGCTCAGCGATGCGCAGATCGCGTATGCGGCGACCGATGCGTGGGCGTGCAGGGAGTTGTTCCTGCGGTTCGAGGGCCTGGGGCTGCTGGCGCGGTCGGAGTAACGCCGGGCGGTGCGTTGTAATACAATGCAAAACACTCTGCCATACACGCCATGTCCATCTCCGTCCGCCTGCCGCCCCGCGTCGAACAGAAACTCACCGAATACTGCGTCTCGCACAAAGTCACCCGCAGCGAGGCGGTGAAACAGGCGCTCGAACGCCTTCTTGAAACCGGCGCGGAGAAAACCTCGCCTTGGGAACTCGGCGCCGACATCTTCGCGCGCCACGAGCGCGTAAAGCCGACCGAGGACCTCGCGCGCCACAGCAAGCGGCTGCTGCGCGAGCGCGTACTGGGCAAGGTGAAGTGACGCGGATACTCGCCGACACCGGATTCCTCGTCGCGCTGTTCCATCCCGCAGACCGGCTCGCCCCTTTTGCGCGCTCGTACCTGCGCAAGCACCGCCATCCGCTCGCCACCGTCGCGCCGGTGATCGTCGAAACCTGTTTCTTCCTGTCGAGCGCCGAAAAAGCGGAGCTGCTCGACTGGGCGCAGCGCGGCGGCATCGCCGTCGTCGAGGCCCCCGTCGAGTCCTATCCGGAGATCGCCTCGATCATCGCGCGCTACGCCGACCGCGACATCGACCTTGCCGACGCGGCGCTCATCTGGCTCGCCAACGCGAGCGGCCAGCATCGTGTCCTCACGGTGGACGAGCGCGATTTTTCGACGTATCGGCTCAAGCAGGGGAGGCGGTTTGAGCGGGTGAAATGGAGCTGAGGTCCCAGTCGCGAGCGGCCGCGGCACAACCCTCCGCCGCGCAGATCGCGTACGCGGCGACGGATGGGTGTCGCCGTAGACGACGGTTTCTTCACCGTGCAAGAGTTCTGGCAGCACCTGCCCATCGTGCACCGCCGCCGTGGTGGTGGCCAAGGAAGTGCGGCGCTATACGCGCTCGTCCTTGTTAATGCGATGGTTGAACTGTTCGACACGGTGTCCATTTCCGGCAATGCCCGGAAAGACGAAGAGGCTTGGTAAAATCCCGCCACCCACACCGCCAAGCTTCATGGACCACTCTCCCCACCACCTAGCCCGCAACGTAACCCGCCTCTCCCACTTGGACTTACCCGGCGCGGGGCAGGTCACCGTGGCCGGGGATTACGCCTGCGTCGGCCACAGTCCCAACAAGCAAAAGCTCGGCACGTCCATCCTCGATGTGCGCGATCCGAAGCACCCCAGGGTCCTCTCGCAAATTTTTCTCGATGACCCCGATTCGCACAGCCACAAGGCCCGCGTGTCAGGCGACATCATGATCGTCAACAGCGAACGCAACATGACGCCCATCGGCCGCCGCGCCGAGGAGTGACCGCTTGGAATTCAAGGACTACTACGAAACCCTCGGCGTACCCCGCGACGCGCCCGCCGACGACATCAAGAAGGCCTTCCGCAAGCTCGCGCGCAAGTTCCACCCCGACGTCTCCAAGGAGCCCGACGCCGGCAAGCGCATGGCGGAGATCAACGAGGCTTACACGGTCCTCTTCGACGCGGAAAAGCGCGCCGCCTACGACCAGCTCGGCCGGCACCAGCCCGGGCAGGACTTCCGGCCGCCGCCGGGCTGGGATTCGGGCTTCGAGTTCTCGAAGCGCGGCCGCGGGCCCGAGTCTGCCGAGTTCAGCGACTTCTTCGCCGAGATCTTCGGCCGGATGGAACGCGAAGGGCGCCGCGGCGGCAACGACCATCACGCGCGCATCCTGCTCGACCTCGAGGACAGCTTCACCGGCGCCTCGCGCCAGATCACGCTGCGCGCGCCCAGGCTCGATCCCAAAGGCCACGTCGTGCTCGAGGAGCACACGCTCGACGTAAAGATCCCGGCCGGCATCCGCGAAGGCCAGATCATCCGCCTCGCGGGCAAAGGCGAGCCAGCGCTCGGCGAGGGCAAGGCCGGCGACCTGCTGCTCGAAGTGCAGTTCAAACCGCACGCGCGCTTCCGCACCGACGGCCGCGACCTGCGGCTCACCCTCCCGGTCGCTCCCTGGGAGGCGGCGCTGGGCGCGGTCATCCCCGTGGAACTGCCCGGCGGCGCGATCAACATGCGCGTCCCCGCCGGCGCGCAGACGGGGAAGCAACTGCGCGTGCGCGGCAAAGGCCTCCCCTCCAATCCGCCCGGCGACCTCTACATCGATATCAAAATCGTCGCCCCGAGCGCCGACTCACCGAAAACGAAGGAACTCTACGAAGCGCTGGCGAAAGAAACCGCGTTCGACGCGCGCAAGGAGCAGCCATGAACGACGAAGACGCCTCCCTCACCCTGGAAGAACTCTGCTCCGTGTGCGCGCTGGAGCGCGAGTGGATCGTCATCCGCGTGCGCGAGGGCCTGGTGCCTGCGGCGCGTGCCGACGACGCCCCCGAGCCGGAATGGCGCTTCACTACCGCCGCCCTCTCCCGCGTCCGCCGCATGCGCGACATCGAGCGCACCTACGATGCGGCGCCCGAACTTGCGGCGCTGGTGGCGGACATGCTGGAAGAGATGGATGCGCTGCGCGAGCAACTTAGACGGGTCGGGCTCGGCGGACGGTAGTCCGTACATCGCGATCGCCGTAGTTCATGGCATTGCCGCCGGCCCCACGGACAGGCCGCTCGCCTTCGCACCGCGCCACAGCTCGCGGTCGTACGTCGCCACCGCGACGGTTTCGCCCAGCGCTTCGCTCCACGCGAGCGCCGAGGCGAGATGCACCGCGTCGTAACCGCGCAGGCCGTGCTCCCACGCAAGCGCCGCCGCGCGCGCCGCGCGCGGCTCGCCGAGCTGCAGCCGGACGAGATGTTCCCAGTCGGCGTTAAACGCCTGCAGCGCCTTCGCCCCCGCCTCGCGCGTGACAAGCCCGATACGCACCGCCTTGGCGAGTGCCGCGGCGACCTCGGCGCGGCTGATCACCGCGGTACCGATCGCCTGCGCTTCGCCGATCAGCGCCTCGACTTCCGGCGACCCTGCCTCAGCGACGTAGCGCTTCACCAAGGGGCTGGCGTCGAGGTAGACGATCACTCGCGGTCTTCCACCAGCAGTTGCGCGACGGTTTTTCTTCCGAGCAGCTTCGCGACCGGCTTGCGGCGGCGGAGCTTT
>JBGPTG010000377.1:0-3270 GCA_041490545.1 Gammaproteobacteria bacterium | reverse complement strand
GCGTGCGCGTGCTCGCCACGCCGGTGATGATCAACCTGATCGAGGCCGCGGCGCTCGCAGCGATCGAACACTTGCTGCCCGCGGGATACCAGTCCCTGGGCACGCGGCTGGACGTGCGGCATTTCGCCGCGACGCCGGTGGGCATGCGCGTGCAGGCCGAAGTCGAAGTGGTGAAGGTCGAAGGCCGCTCGGTCGCGTTCCGCGTCGCGGTGAACGACGAAAAGGAGCCGATCGGCGATGGCACGCACGAGCGCATGGTGGTCAACGTGTCCCGGTTCGACGTGCGCGTGCAGGACAAGGTCGCCATGCTGCGCGGCCGTACCTGACCGAGCGCCTCAGAGAAGTCCGATGTCCTCCAGATCCGCGCGCAGGCGTGGTGCTCCGGTGAAGTGCAGGGCGTGCAGGCCGCTCGCGCTCGCCGCGGCGACGTTGCCGGCGAGGTCGTCGATGAAGAGCGTCCGCGGCGGATCGATGCGGAACCGCTGGATGGCGATCTCGAAGATGCGCGGATCCGGTTTCACCACCCCGTGCTCGCCCGACACGACGATGTCCTCGAACCAGGAGAGGAAATCGAAGCGTTCGAGAGCGAGCGGCCAGGTCTCGGTCGAAAAGTTGGTGAGCGCGAGAAGCCGCGTGCCGCGCTCGCGCAGCTCGGCGAGTATCCGTACGCTGCCGTCGATCGGTCCGCGCAGCATCGTGCTCCAGCCTTCGGTCCAGCGCGCGATCAGCGCCGCGTGCCGGGGAAACAGGCGCTGTCGCTCGGCAATGGCGATCCTGGCCGGCTTGCCGGCGTCCATCTCGGCGACCCAGTCGGGAGGCAGCGCCTCGGCGAGAAACGCGTCCATCGCCTCCTCGGAATCGAAGAACCGCCGGTAGTAGTAGCGCGGGTTCCAGTCGAGCAGGACTTTGCCGAGGTCGAACAGAACGGCGTTCACGGCATTACCGCCCATTCAGGCGAGGGCCCTAGTCGCTATCTCGAGCACGCCCTTGGAAACGCCCTTCGCGTCCCGGATATGCTCGAGCGCGGCCCGGGAATGGGCCTGGCGCCGGGTGTCGAATTTCCTCCAGCGGTCGAATCCACGGGCCATGCGCGCCGCGACCTGCGGGTTGATCGCATCGAGCGCGATCACCTGCCCGGCGAGGAATGCGTAGCCGCTGCCGTCGGCCGCGTGAAAGCGCACCTGGTTGCCGCGGAAGGCGCCGATCAGCGCATAGACCTTGTTCGGGTTCCTGATGTTGAACGCCGGATGCGCCATCAGCCGCTTCACTTCGGCGAGCGTGGCCGGCAGGCGCGATCCCGCCTGCACCGCGAGCCACTTGTCCATCACCAGGGGCTCGTTCTTCCACTTGGCGTAGAAGGCATCCAGCGCCCGCATCCGCTCGGGACAGTCGCAATTGGCGAACATGGAAAGCGCCGCGAGCGCATCGGTCATGTTGTCCGCGGCCTCGAACTGCTTCATGCACAGGGCGCGCACGTCGTCATCGCCGAGCTCCATGAGGTAGCCGAGGGCGGAGTTCTTGAGCGCGCGCCTGCCTGCCGGGGCTGCATCGGGCGAGTAGGGACCTGCGCTCCTGTGCGCGCGGTAGATCGCGAGCAGTTCCTCCCTGAGCGCGGCTGCGAAGCGCCGCCTCAGCTCGTCGCGTACCGCGTGGATCGCGTCCGGATCGACGACCGGCAGCTGCTCGGTGACGTAGCTTTCCGAAGGCAGCGCGAGCATCTCGGCCGCGAACGCGGGATCTTTCGATGAATCGGCAAGCACGCGCGCGGCGGCGTCGGCGAAAGCGCTCGGTGCTTCGAGCGCGCGGCCGCCCTGCGCCGCCGCAATTCCGCGCAGCATGATGCCGAGCGCAAGCCGCTGGCCGGCCTCCCAGCGGTTGAAAGGGTCGGAATCGTGCGCCATGAGATGCGTGAGCTCTGCTTCGGTGTAATCGTGCCTGACGATCACCGGCGCGGAAAAATTTCGCAGCAGGGAGGGTACGGGTTTCGCCCCGACATTTTCGAATACGAAGCGCTCCTCCGGCTGCCTGACCGACAGCACGCGCGTGCCTTCGGCGAGCAGGTCGCGGCCGTCCGGTCCGACCAGCCCGACAGCGAACGGGATGTGGAAGGGCAGCTTCGTTTCCTGTCCCGGCGTAGGCGGGCAGGATTGCTTCACGGACAACGCATAGCGCCGCGCTGCTGCGTCGTACTCGCCTTTGATTTCGAGGACCGGCGTGCCCGCCTGGTCGTACCAGCGCATGAACTGGGAGAGATCGGCGCCTGCGGCATCGGCCATCGCCCGAGCGAAATCGTCGCAGGTCACCGCCTGCCCGTCGTGGCGTGCAAAATACAGGTCCATGCCCTTGCGGAAATTCTGCGCGCCGATCAGCGTGCGGATCATGCGCACTACTTCCGCGCCCTTCTCGTATACCGTGCTCGTGTAGAAATTGTTGATCTCCATGTAGGCGGCCGGCCGCACCGGGTGCGCCATCGGTCCCGCGTCCTCGGCGAACTGCGCGCCGCGCAGGCCGCGAACCTCGCGGATGCGCTCGACCGGCCGCGAATACATGTCGGCGCCGAATTCCTGGTCGCGGAACACGGTGAGCCCTTCCTTCAGCGACAGCTGGAACCAGTCGCGGCAGGTGACGCGGTTGCCGGTCCAGTTGTGGAAGTACTCGTGCGCGATCACCCGGTCGATGCCGAGGTAGTCGCCGTCGGTGGCGGTATCGGGCCGCGCGAGCACGTATTTGGTGTTGAAGACGTTGAGGCCCTTGTTCTCCATCGCGCCCATGTTGAAATCACCGACGGCGACGATGGCGTACTGATCGAGGTCGACCTCGAGCCCGAAAACCTCCTCGTCCCAGCGCATGGCGCGCTTGAGCGCCTGCATGGCGAAGCCGCACTGGTCGAGCTTGCCCGGATCGACGTAGATCGCGAGGCGCACGCGCCGGCCCGAGCGGGTGACAAAGCTGTCTTCGATCCTGTCGAGCTTCGCCGCCACCAGGGCGAAGAGGTAGCAGGGCTTGGGGAAGGGATCCTGCCACTTCACCCAGTGGCGCTCGCCGGCTTCGTCGCCGCTTGCCACAAGATTGCCGTTCGACAGCAGCACCGGAAATCTTTCGCGGGCGGCGTGGATCGTCACCGTGTACCTCGACATCACGTCGGGCCGGTCGGGGAAATAGGTGATGCTCCGGAAGCCCTCGGCTTCGCACTGCGTGAAAAGCCCCGCCTGCGCGGCGTACAGTCCGCTCAGCTTGGTGTTGGCGTGCGGGCGGATGCGGCATGCCGTT
>JBGPTG010000376.1:0-3305 GCA_041490545.1 Gammaproteobacteria bacterium | reverse complement strand
GCGGTCTTCATTGGGTGGTTCTGGCGCCGCACCAGCGGCCGATCAGCTCCTCGTAGATCGAGATCGACTCGCGGATGCGCTCGATGCTGCAGTATTCGTCGGTCTGGTGGGCGAGCTGGGGTTCGCCGGGCCCCAGCACCACGGTGGGCGCGCCCGAGTAAACTCTGAGCAGGTTGCCCGCGTCGGTGTTGTAGCTCGCGGTGCGCGGCTCAGGGCGCGATCCGAGGTGCCGCGTGCAGACCTCGAACACCGTCTGCACCCAGTCGTCCTCGGGCGCCGTCCACACGGGCTTCGCGTCCTGCAGGACTTCCACACCGGTGTCCTCGCCAAGCAGCGCACGCAGGCGTTTGAGCAGCGCCGCGTGATCCATGCCGGGAACGGTGCGCACGTCGACGCCGAACCGGGCGGCGTCGGGCACCGAATTGATCGTGTTGCCGCCGGCGATCGTGCCGACGTTGAGCGTGGGCGCGCCCATGATCGGGTGCACGGGCGTGCCGAACTCGAACGCCTCGAGCTTAGCGAGCGCGCGCGCCGCCTTGAAGATCGCGTTGACCCCGAGGTGCGGCATCGAGCCGTGGGCGGCAACTCCCTGGAATCCCGCCTCGAACTTCAGCGTACCCTTGTGGCCGACCAGCGGATAGTTGGCGGTGGGCTCACCGACGACGATGGCGCCGGCACGGCCCAGCACCCGAGGCAATTCCGCAAGGTGCCGCGAGCCGACGCAACCGCCCTCTTCCGCCGCCGTGAGCACGAGCACGATGCCCGGAGTGCCCTGGAGTTTCCCGGACCAGGCGCGCGCCGCCACGAGCATCGCGGCGACCCCGGCCTTCATGTCGGAGGAACCGCGCCCGTAAAGGCGGTCCCCATCCGACTCCCCGGCAAACGGGTCGCGCGACCACGCCGTGACGCCGAGCGGCACGGTGTCGAGGTGTCCTGTCAGGCACAGCGGCGGCTTCGCTTCCGAACCGCCCGCGCGGGCGACGATGCTGGTGCGGCGCTCGGCGAATTCGTGGTACTCGACGCGAAATCCCCATTGCTCCAGCAGCGCACCGGCGTGGCGCGCGCAGTCGCGCTCGCGCCCCGGAGGATTGATGGTGTCGAAGCGCAACAGCGACCGGGTCAGATCGAGGACATCGGGTTCGCGCATGCAGCGCATGATACCGGCATCCGGGGGGATGCCGCGAGTTCGCCCGTCAGCCGCGCCGGTGCGGCTCGCTGAAATCCACCTCGGGTCCGAGCGCCACCACCTGGCTGGGGTTCACTTCCTTCTGGCTGCGATAGTAGTGCTCCTTGATGTGCCAGAAATCGACCGTCTCCGACACGCCCGGCACCTGGTAGAGCTCGCGCGTGTACGCCCACAGATTGTGGTAATCGCGCAGGCGCCGCAGATTGCATTTGAAGTGATAGTGGTAAACCGTGTCGAAGCGGACGAGCGTGGTGAAAAGCCGCCAGTCGGCTTCGGTGATGCGCGCCCCGCACAGGTAGCGGCTTGACGACAGGTGCCGCTCGAGCGTTTCGAGCGTGGCAAACAGCTCGCGCACCGCTTTTTCGTATTTTTCCTGGGCGCTGGCGAACCCGGCCCGGTATACCCCGTTGTTGAGCGTGCGGTAGACGAGATCGTTCCAGCGATCGATGTCCGGGCGCAACGCCTCCGGATAAAGATCGGGGAGTTGCTTGGCCGCAAAGGCGTCGAACTCGCGGTTGAGCATGCGGATGATCTCGGGGGATTCGTTGTTGACGATGGTCCCGCGCTGCTTGTCCCACAGCACCGGTACCGTCACCCGCCCGGAAAAATCCGGCCGCACCTTGAGGTAGACCTCGTACAGGTACGAGGCACCGTTGACGCTGTCGGGAGTGCAGCCGGGCCGGGTGCTGAATTCCCAGCCATTCACGTCCATGAGCGGATCGACGACCGAAAGCGAGATCGCCGTCTCCAGGCCTTTCAGCTTTCGGAATATCACGGTGCGGTGCGCCCACGGGCAGGCGAGCGACACGTACAGGTGGTAGCGCCCGGACTCGGCCTCGAAGCCCGATGCGCCGTCGGCGGTGACCTTGTCGCGGAACACCGACTCGGGACGGAGGAACTCTCCCCCGGTCCTGCGCGTGTCGCGCGGCAGATCCTTCCACACGCCTTCGACGAGGTAACCCATCCGCGCCATCGTAGCAACAAATCGGGCCCGCGCCCCATTTACCTCGCGCGCCGAAACGTGCAACATGCACGGGTGTCGACCTTCGCGCCGATTCTGAACTAGCCTCCGTGCATCGCATTGCCTTCGGGGCGTGCCTCGCCGCCGCCCTCGCCTGCGCGAGCGTGTTCGCGCAGGCGCCCCAGCCTCAAGGGTTCACTGCAGGGTTCACCCCGCAGCAGATCCGCGCCGGCGCCGGCATCTACGAGCGCAACTGCTCGCCCTGCCATGGCGCGCGCATGCTCGATCCGCAGGGAGCGTTCGACCTGAAGAAATTCCCCCCCGATCAGGAAGAGCGCTTCGTCAATTCGGTCGCCAAGGGCAAGAACCAGATGCCGCCCTGGGGCGACCTGCTCAAGCGCGAGGAGATCGAAGCGCTGTGGGCCTACGTGATGGCCGGCGGGAAGAACTGAGCGGTCTTCACCGCGCGGACCGTTTGGCCGTTTCGCGGGCCTCGACCGCGGCGTGGCGCGCGAGCAGGCGCTCGGCGCGCGTGACCACGGGCACATCGGCCATCTTTCCGTCGATCGCGAACGAAGCGCGCCCGGCGGCCGCGGCCCGGGCGTTCCCCTCGATCACGCGCTTCGCGTGGGCGACTTCTTCGGGCGAGGGCGAATACTCCTCGTTGACGATGGTCACCTGCCCGGGATGGATGCAGCTCGCCCCGAGGAAGCCGAACTGGCGCGAGCGGCGCACCATGCGGCGAAACGAATCCCAGTCGCCGAACGCGGCGACGCTGGCGATGTAGCCAAGCGGCATGATGCCTGCCGCACGCGCGGCGAAGATCATCTGCTGCTTGGGCATGAGCAGGGTGTCTTCGGTCGGCTCCATGCCCGTTTCCAGCGCGAAGTCCTCGCCGCCGATGTCCATGGCCGCGGTGCGCTCGACAGCAAGGGCGATCTCCGGCATGCGGAAGAACGCCGCCGGCGTCTCCACCATGGCGATGAAGCGCGTGTGGCCGGGCGCGAGGCCACGCTTTGCTTCGAGCCTGGCCACCACTTCGTCCAGCCGGCGCAGGTGGGCCGCATCGTCCACCTTGGTCACGGCAATTCCATTCACGTCGGGACCGACCGAGGCTTCCAGGTCGCGCGCGGCCATCGAATCCGGCCGGTTGATGCG
>JBGPTG010000375.1:0-3318 GCA_041490545.1 Gammaproteobacteria bacterium | reverse complement strand
CTTCGGGACAGACCACGTTTTGTTCGGCACCGACTGCCCGTTCGATCCCGAGGGCGGGCCGCTCTTCATCCGCGAGATCATCAAGACGATCGATTCGCTGAAACTGAAGGAAGGCGACAGGCGGAAGGTTTATTTCGGCAACGCCATGCGCATGTTGCGGCTGGAGTTGCCGATGGCACCGAAGGCGAAACGCAAACCGAAATCGAAACCGCCGAAGAAGAGGGCGAAGAAACGCAAATGACCATCCCGCGCGACCGCGTCCCGTATTCGGCGATCGTCGACCGGCCGAAGTTCCGCCTTCCGGGCGGCGAGCGCGTCGTCGTCTGGACCATCGTCAATCTCGAGGTCTGGGACATCGCCGGGCCGATGGCGCGGCAGGTGCTGCCCGCGCCGACCGGGGTGCCGCTCTTGCCCGACGTGCCCAACTGGAGCTGGCACGAGTACGGCATGCGGGTGGGCTTCTGGAGGTTCCACGCTTTGTACGAGCGCCTGGGCCTCCGGCCGACGGTCGCGATCAACGCGCGCGTGTGCGTCGACTATCCGCGCGTCGCGCAGGCGTGCAAGGACTCGGGCTGGGAGTTCATGGGCCACAGCTACCAGCAGGGACCGATCCACAAGGAAAAGAACCAGCGCGCCATGATCAAGCGCTCGCTCGACACGATAGCGAAATTCACCGGAAAGAAACCAGTCGGCTGGCTCGGGCCGGGGCTCACCGAAACCTACGAGACGCCAGAGAATCTCGCCGCCGCCGGCATCAAGTACATCGGCGACTGGGTGTACGACGACGAGCCGACCGAGATCTCGACTGCGAAGGGGCCGCTCATCACGCTGCCGTATACGGTGGAATGCAACGACATCCCGATGATGATCGTGCAGCACCACGAGGCGGCGTACTGGACGCAGAAATGCGTCGATTGCTTCGACCGGCTATACGAAGAAGGCGCCGAGCGGCCGAAGATCATGGCGATCGCCATCCACCCCTACATCAGCGGCCAGCCGTTCCGCATCAAGTATCTCGAGCAGGTCTACGAGCACATCGCCGGGTTCAAGGGGGTGGTGCACTGGAACGGGGAAGAGATACTCGATTGGTATCTGAAGGCGAGGGAGGTAGCGAAGTAGGGCGGGTCAGCCACCAGAGAGCCCTGACTGTCTCAACTCTCCCGCGCATCCTCCTGCAAAAACTGCAGCACCGCCACTTCGTCGCGCCGCAACGCAGCCGAAGGATGTTCGCGTCGCGCCTTGCGCGGCAGCGGCGCGGAGGGCAGGATGGCGATTAGCCCCTGCAGGTAGGCGCGCACCAGACCCGGGTGGACGTAGTACTTGCGGCACACGGTGCGGGTGTTGCCGAGGCGCTCGGCGACGGCGTCGATGGCGCGGATCATGTTCCTTTCGGCTTCGCGCTGGCTTTTCGCCGGGCCCATGGCGCACAGTTCCCTGGCGGCGAGCATGGTGCCGGCCCAGGTGCGGAAGTCTTTTGCCGTGATGTCGCGGCCGGTGATTTCGCGCAGGTAGGCGTTGACGTCGTCCGACGAGATGGTCTGGCGCTTTCCGTCGGTGTCGAGATACTTGAACAGCTCGTACCCCGGCAGGTCCTGGCACTGCTGGATGATGCGCGCGAGGCGCCGGTCGGTGATCGACACGGTGTGATCGACGCCGCTCTTGCCGCGGAATGAAAAGTGCAGCTTCGCGCCCTTGATCTCGAGGTGGCGCCCGCGCAGGGTGGTGAGGCCGAAAGAGCGATTCTCCCGCGCGTATTCGTCGTTGCCGACGCGGATCAGCGTTTTGTCGAGGAGCATCACCACGGTGGCGAGAATCTGGCGGCGCGTCAGGTCGCGGGCCCTGAGATCGCGCTCGACGCGCTCGCGGATCTCGGGAAGTATTTCGCTGAATTCCAGCATCCGGCGGAACTTCGACTTGTCGCGCGTCTCGCGGTAAAGGGGATGATAGCGGTACTGCTTGCGGCCGCGCGCATCACGGGCGGTAGCCTGGATGTGGCCCTTGGGGTCGGCGCTGATCCAGACGTCGGTCCAGGCCGGCGGAATCACCAGCGCGCCAATGCGTTTGCGCTCGGTCTTATCGCCGATTCGCGTGCCGTCCAGTGCGTAGAACGCCCAGCCCTTGCCGGCGCGTTTCCTGCGGATGCCGGCGATGCCGTCGGTGACGTAATTGAGTCCGGCGCGCGCCGCGGCCCGGCGATGTTCCTCGATGTGCGGCGATCCCATCAGCCTCTGCCCGGGTGAACCGCGCTGCAGTTCCTGCAGGTGCGCAGCGCCGGGTCCGCGTAGAAACGATCGAAGAGCGGCGGCAGGTCGCGCACGATGCTCTTCAGCTGCACCTCTACGCGGTGCAGCAGCGCGTGGCACGACAGGCAATACCATTCGAAGCCGTCCTTCACGCCCTCGGGGCGAGTGCGCTCGATCACCAGGCAGACGCTGCCCGCCTCCGGGCGCTGCGGCGAGTGGCGCAGGTGCGGCGGCAGCAGGAAGATCGCGCCTTCTTTCAGTTCCACGCGCCCGGGCTTTCCGCCTTCCATGGTGTTGAGGAAAGCATCGCCTTTCATCTGGTAGAAAAATTCCTCGTACGGATCGTCGTGGAAATCGGTGCGCTGGTTCGGTCCGCCGACAATGGTGACGATGAAATCCGTGTCCTGCCAGATCTGCGCGTTGCCCACCGGCGGCCTGAGCAGGTGGCGGTGTTCGTCGATCCACTTCGGGAAGTCGAGCGCCCTGAGCATGGGATCACAGCTTGATACAGACGTTGCTGGTCTCGGAATAAAAATTCAGCGAGTGCAATCCGCCCTCGCGGCCGATTCCGGAGAGCTTGGTGCCGCCGAACGGCGTGCGCAGATCGCGCAGGAACCAGCAGTTGACCCAGGAGATCCCGACCTCCATTGCCTGCGCGACACGGTGGCCGCGCGAGAGGTTCGTGGTCCACACGGTGGATGCGAGCCCGTAGCGCGTGTCGTTGGCCATGGCGATCGCGTCTTCTTCCTTGTCGAAGGGTGCGAGGTGCGCGCACGGCCCGAAGATCTCCTCCTTTACGGTGCGCGCGCTCTCCGCCAGTCCGGTCCACAACGTCGGCTGGATGTAGCAGCCGTTGTCGCGCGCGTCGCCGAACTTCGGCACGCCGCCGCCGGTGACCACTTTCGCGCCCTCTTTTTTCGCCAACTCGTAATAGGAGAGCACTTTCTCGCGGTGCTGTTTCGAGATCAGCGGCCCCATGTTCGTGGCCTTGTCCTGGGGAAAGCCGAGCACGAGAGCCTCGGCCCTGGCCTTGAGCGCGGCGACGAAGCGATCGACGATCGGCCGCTCGACGTAG
>JBGPTG010000374.1:0-3346 GCA_041490545.1 Gammaproteobacteria bacterium | reverse complement strand
CTGGCACGCGTACCTGAGCACGACATTGCCGGGCGGCGACGCGGGCGTGAATGCGCGCGATCGCATCGGCAAAGGCCCGTGGCGGAACGCCAAGGGCGTGATGGTGGCCAAGAGCGTGAGTGACCTGCATTCCGCCCACAACAACCTCAACAAGCAAACCGCTTTGACCGAAAAAGGTGAGATCGTCAGCGGCGGCGGGGATCCCGTGAACACGCACGATATGCTGACGGGCTCGGACCCGGAGGGGAATTTCTCGACGGCGGGCGGCGATACCACGTGCGGCAACTGGACGAAGAGCGGCGAAGGCTCGGCAATCCTCGGCCACCACGACCTGCGCGGGTTGAAGGACACCCGGCACATGAAGTCCTGGAACTCCTCGCATGGCTCGCGCGGCTGCAGCCAGGAAAATCTGAAAGCCACCGGTGGCGCCGGCCTGTTCTATTGCTTCGTCGCAAACTGAGGTTTCGTCGCGAACTGAACGCAAGGCCGGACAGGCCGGATCGACCGGGTCAGGTCTTTGCTGGAAAAAATCAACCCCTTTTCGGAGGGGTTTTTTTTGGAGCCGAATATGACCCAGGGACCGCCTGGCCGATGCAAGGGTGCAAGTACCGCGAGCGCGGCGGCTCGCGACCCCGGCAACGTTGACGTAACATAAAGCGTATTCCGATTGGCGCAGCTCGCGATAAGGGAGATGTCCATGCGTAGTCAAAGCAAGCTCGTCGTTGTGCTCGTCGCCGTGATTGTGGGAATGGCAAGTACCCCGGTGTGGTCTCAGGAAGGGACGGCAGGAACGGCGAGAACCCCCTCGGCGTCTCCGGAGGCGCGGAAATTCCTCGCGCCGCCGAGCCAGGTCGTCGCGATCCGGGCCGGGCGGCTGTTCGATGCCAGGTCGGGAAGGATGCTCGGCAACCAGGTGATCGTCGTCAGGGGCGAGCGCATCGCGGAAATCGGCGCGGGCGCGCAGGTTCCCGCCGGCGCGACAGTGCTCGACCTGGGCTCGGCGACCGTGCTTCCGGGCATGATCGACGCGCACGTCCACCTGAATCTCAACGCCGTCAACACGCCCGCCAAGCGCACGCTGATCGCGCTGGCGAACGCGCAAGTCGATCTCGACGCCGGTTTCACCACCGTTCTCGACATGGATTCGCGCGGCGGATTCAATACCGTAGACCTGCGCGATGCGATCAACGCCGGCCAGTTCCAGGGGCCGCGGATGCAGGTCGTCGGCCAGTCGATCAACCAGCGGGCCACCAACTACTACGCGGATACGCAGTCGCTGCGCTACTTCGAAGGCTTCACGGAGAACAAGAACACCAATTCCCCGTGGCTCGCCCGCGCCGCGGTGCGCGAGGCGAAGCTGCACGGCGTCGACTGGATCAAGATCTACACGACCCAGGATTTCGTCGGCCAGGTTCACATGTGGAGGCCCGACGCCACGCTGGTCAACAGCCCGTCGTTGACGCTGGAAGAAGTCGAGGCGATCGTCGACGAGGCGCACCGGCTCGGCCTTAAGGTCGCCTGCCACGCCTACGGTGGCGAAGGCATGCGCAGCTGCTTGAGCGCCGGGGTCGATTCGCCCAACCACATGCTCGAGCTCGACGATGCGGGCGTGAAGCTCATGCTGCAGAAGAAGGCCTACTTCGTCCCGACCATCGACGACCTGATCGCGCTGGAGAAAGGCGATCTGCGGGACACCGGCGGCAGGAACTCGCGCCTGCGCCTGATGGAGCAGGCTTTCAGGAAGGCGTTCGCCGCCGGCGTTCCGATCGTGTTCGGCAGCGGTGCCACGTCCCCCACCATCCCTCACGGGAGGCAGGCCGACCAGTTCAGGTACTTCGTGAAATGGGGCATGAGTCCGGCGCAGGCGCTGCAGACCGCCTATCTTCCCGCCGCGCGGATGCTGAACTACGGCTGGGAAAACCAGATCGGGACCATCGAAAAGGGCAAGTTCGCCGATATCATCGCCGTCGCCGGAAACCCGCTCGATGACGTCGCCGAAATGGAACGCGTCAGGTTCGTGATGAAAGGCGGGTTGGTCGTGCGAAACGAATTGGGTGCTCGCTAGGGGTTGCGCGCGCCGAAATCCGCCAATCATTATCCGGGAACTATCCTGCGTTACTCGCGTGCTATAGTCGAAACGTGAAATTCGACAAGGAAAGATACAAGACCGCGAAACCCCTCGCTCGGGTGATCGTTCTCACCGCCGACAAGTTCGAGGATTTCGAGCTCTTCGTTCCGTATTTCCGCCTCATGGAAGCAGGCGTAGCGGTGGATGTCGCGGCGCCCGCGAAAGAGAAGATCACCGGAGAAAACGGCTACATCTTCGAGAATGTCGACCTCACCATCGATGAGGTCGACCCGCAGAAGTACGACCTTCTGTTCATCCCCGGCGGGCATCCCCACGGCGCGCCGACGACGGTACGGAACAACAAGAAGGCGCAGGAAATCGCGCGGGCTTTTTTCAAGGACCAGAAACCGGTGGCGGCGATCTGCCACGGCCCGTATCTGCTCGTTTCCGCAGGCGTCGTTGCCGGACGGCGTCTCACCTCGTTCTGGGGCGACGGCGTTCCCGACGAGATAAAGGCCGCCGGCGGCATCTATCTGAACCAGGACGTCGTCGTCGACGGCAACCTCGTCACGTCCCGCTGGCCCATGGATCTTCCCGCGTTCATGCAGGAAGTGATGCGGATGCTCGGAAAAGTAAGAGAATAGTTCGCTTAGACGACCTCGACTCTTGAGCCGAGGGACTCATTCATGTCCGAAGTCGAAATGAAAACAAAATTCTCCGACCCGCGCGTCGCCGCCGCGATCGCGCACTGGGCGCCGCGCTTCGTCTCGAACGGCGTGCTGCTCGCCGATTTCGAGGAAGTCACCGCCGGGATCGGGCGCTGGGAGGACTGGTGCCGCTCCTGGTGCGCGCGCGGCAATGTCCACGAGGATCTCGGGCGGGAGGCGCTGAAGCAAGGCTACAAGTTGAGCGCGGGCGAGCACCTGGTGCGCGCTTCGATGTATTACCACTTCGCCAAGTTCGTCTTCGTGCACGATCAGAAGCAGATGCGCGAGGCGCACATGCGCTCGGTCGAGTGCTACAAGGACGCGTTGCCGCTGATGCGTCCGGCCGGAGAGCGCGTCGCGATTCCCTTTGAAGGCAGGACGCTGTACGGCGTGCTGCGGCACCCCGCGCAGTGCGCCTCGCGCTCGCCGATCCTGATCATGGCGCCGGGGCTCGATTCGACGAAAGAAGAACTGCACGCCTACGAAGAACCGTTCCTCGCGCGCGGCGTCGCGATCCTCGCGATCGACGGGCCGGGGCAGGGCGAGGCGGAATACGACATTCCCATCTGCG
>JBGPTG010000373.1:0-3375 GCA_041490545.1 Gammaproteobacteria bacterium | reverse complement strand
TTCGTCAGCAACCGCCTGGCGAAGAACGTCTACGCGGTGGTCGACAGCGGCGGCAAACGCCAGGTGAAGACGCTGCTGAAGGGCCTCAACGCCCCGAACGGCATTGTCTTCAGCAAGGGCACGCTGTACGTCGCGGAACGCGATCGCATCACGCGCTATGACGGCATCGAGGACAAGCTCGACAATCCGCCTGAGGCCAAGGTCGTGATCGACAACCTCGACCCCAGTCAGCAACCCGGCCACTTCTGGAAGTTTCTCACGATGGGTCCCGACGGCAAGATCTACTTCAACATCGGCTCGCCCGGGAATATCGTGATGCCCAACTACATGCAGGCGGCGATCATGCGGGTCGACCCGAACAAGGGCGTGATCGAGAACTACGCGCAAGGCGTGCGCCAAAGCGTAGGAATGGCGTTTCACCCGAAGACCAAGCAGTTGTGGTTCACTTCGAACAACCGCGACTGGTTGAGCGAGGATGGACCCAATGACATTTTGCAGGTGGTAAAGCACAAGGGCGAGCATTTCGGCTACCCGTATTGCCATCAGGGCGACACGCTCGATCCTATATACGGCAAGAACCGCTCCTGTTCCGAGTTCACGCCGCCGACGCTCAGGCTCGGCGCGCACGTCGCCCCGCTCGGCATGCGCTTCTACACCGGCAAGATGTTCCCGGCCGCGTACCAGAACAACATCTTCCTCGCCAGGCACGGCTCGTGGAACCGCACCACCAAGCAGGGCTACGACGTGCTGCGCGTGGTGATCGACGCGAACGGCAATGCCAAGCCCGAGCCGTTCCTGTCGGGCTTTCTCACCGACGAGAAGGCCGATCCGCCGATGTGGGGCCGGCCGGTCGACGTGCTGCAGATGAACGATGGCGCACTGCTCGTTTCCGACGACTACAACGGCGTCATCTACCGAATCAGCTACGCCAAGAAGTGAGCTTCGCGCAAGGCATCAGGAGCGCGGCGGCATTCACCGCCGCGCTTTCTTTTTCCGCGGCCGGGGCCGCGTTTGCCGCCGACGAGATGCCGCGCAAGGCCGAGGCCTGCGTCGTCTGCCACGGCAGCGGCGGAAACTCCAGTGTTCCCACCACGCCTTCGATCGCCGGCCACCCGGCGCAGGCGATCACCATGCAGCTGTACCAGTTCCGCGAGGGCAACCGCAAGGACCCGCAGATGTCGCCGATGGCCTCGACGCTGACGAACGCCGAGATGCGCGAGCTGGGTGCGTACTTCGCGAAACAGAAACCCGCGGCGCCTTTGCACACCACCGTGCCGGAGAACGCCGCGGTCGGGGCGAGGCTCGCCGCGCAGTACCACTGCGTGCAGTGCCACGGGCCGCAGCTTCTCGGCCAGCAGCACATCCCGCGGCTCGCCGGGCAGCAGTACGAGTACCTGAAGACGCAGCTGCGCGGCTTCAAGGCGCGCACGCGCTCCGACCTCGACGGCAACATGAGCTCGGCGGCACAGGACCTGAGCGACAAGGACATCGAGGTGCTGGTCGACTGGATTGCCGGCCTCGCCCCGCAGTAGCCATGGCTGCGCTGCCTCGCGACACACACTCGCCGGGACTCTCCTAGCCGTGGCTGCGCTGCCGCTCTTTCACCTCGCGTTTCCCGTCACCAGCCTGGAAAAGGCGCGCGCGTTCTACGGCGGCTTGCTCGGCTGCCCGGAAGGCCGGAGCGCGGATGACTGGGTGGACTTCGATTTCCACGGCCACCAGATCGTCGCGCACTTGGCCCCTGAGGAAGCGGGACGTCGCGGCACCAATGCCGTGGACGGCGACAACGTGCCGGTGCGCCATTTCGGCGCGATCCTGCCGATGGAGGACTGGGAACGGCTTGCGGCGAAACTGAAGGCCGCTGGCACGCGCTTCGTCATCGAGCCGCACGTGCGTTTCAAGGGCGAAGTCGGCGAGCAGGCCACCATGTTCCTGCTCGATCCCTGCGGCAACGCCCTGGAGTTCAAGGCGTTCAAGGACATCGGGCGGCTGTTCGCGAAGTAGGGGCGCTACTTGGCGCTCTCCCGCGCCGCGGGTATAGTCGCCGGAACAGAAGGCGGGGTTCCACCCGCTTCGATGCAGTTCCAGGGAAAAATTTCACAGGAGGAAATCCGATGAGAGTTTTTGCATCTGCAGCATTGGCCGCGGCGCTGGCGCTCACTGGCGGCGCGTCCGCTCAGGAAAAATACAGCCTGTCGATCGCGACCGGCGGCACCGGCGGCGTGTATTACCCGCTCGGCGGGGGACTCGCCAACCTCCTCTCCAAGTACGTGCCGGGAATGCAGGCCACGGCCGAAGTGACCGGCGGCTCGATCGACAATCTCAAACTCGTCGCGAGCGGCAAGCCCTACATCGCATTTTCCATGGCCGACGCCGGCCAGGACGCGTATCGCGGCGAGGACAAGTTCAAGGGCACGAAAGTGCCGCTCAAGACGCTCATGGTGCTCTACCCCAACCGCATGCACGTCGTCACTATCGAAGGCACGGGCATCACCAAGATGGCCGACCTGAAGGGCAAGCGCGTCTCGACCGGGTCGCCGGGCAGCGCCACCGAAGTGATGGGCTTTCGCGTCATCGAGGCGGCGGGCCTGGACAAGGACAAGGACATGAAGCGCGAGCGCCTCGGCGTCTCCGAATCGGTGAACGCGATCAAGGACCGCAAGATCGACGCTTTCTTCTGGGTCGGCGGGCTGCCGACCGCGGCGGTGACCGACCTCGCCAACACGCCCGGCATCAAGATCAGGATGATCGACCACGCTGAAACCGTCGCGGCGATGAACAAGAAGTACGGCGCGCTCTACGTCCAGGACGTGATCCCGAAGACCGTCTACCGGGGCATGGACACCGATAATCGCCAGGCCACCGTGTGGAACATCCTCGTCTCGCACGAGAACTTGAGCGACCAGGCGGCGTACAACATCGTCAAGACCATCTTCGAAAAGCGCGCTGACCTCATCGCCGTGCACAAGGAGGCGGAGAACTTCAAGCTAGAGAACCAGCGGGCCGATGCGTCGCCGATTCCGTTCCATCCGGGGGCGGCGAAGTATTTTGCGGAACGCGGGGTGAAGCTGCGTTAGCCTTCCCGCGATACCGGAGCGCTGTTGAGTCAGGCGCGTGGCGGCGCGCCTGCCCGGGTCCGAAAAACCGAACGCCCGCGGGCGCTCGTCCTCTTTCTCCGCCGCGCCACCGACACATCTTGCGAGGGAAAACCCGGACTGCGATGTAAGGACTTTCCGGACACACCAGCGTCGTGCAAGGTTTCGCCCTGTGAAAAATCAGACACTTGACCCTGCGCGCGCAACCTATCAAGGAGCCTGATTTGAAACGAAGCGGAGACAGTCTTGATTTCGCGGAAGATATTGCGCAAGCGTAGAC
>JBGPTG010000372.1:0-3377 GCA_041490545.1 Gammaproteobacteria bacterium | reverse complement strand
TACGTCACGCTGGTTTGCCTGCTGCCCGAATTCCTGATTCTCAGGTGGAACGTCCCTTTCTACTTCGGCGGGACCTCGCTGCTGATCATCGTGGTAGTGACGATGGATTTCATGGCGCAGGTTCAGGCCTACATCATGACGCACCAGTATGAAAGCCTGTTGAAGAAGGCGAATTTCAAGGGCGCCGGATTTCCTACGCATTGATCACATATACGACCTGACGCGCGGGCGAATCGTATTCCGCGCAAAGTGAGTGGAGTGAAAACAGAAGGGAAGTCGCATGAAAGTACTTGCTTCGGTCAAGAAGATTTGTCGTAACTGCAAGATCGTTCGTCGCAAAGGTGTGGTCAGGGTCATCTGCAAGGACCCGCGCCACAAGCAGCGACAGGGCTAAACGGCTAGGTAACGGACGGATTTCACGCTATAATTTCGAGTTTTTCAGGCGCTGGACTAACGGAGTAAGGCATGGCCCGAATCGCTGGAGTCAACATTCCCAATCACCAGCACGCGGAAATCGCCCTGCAGGCGATCTTCGGCATCGGTCGCGCTCGCGCCCAGGCGATCTGCACTGCTGCAAAGATAAGTAAAACACACAAAATCAAGGACTTGTCTGAGTCCGATATGGAGCGCTTGCGCGAGCAGGTGGCGCGACTCACGGTCGAGGGCGATCTACGTCGCGAAGTATCGATGAACATCAAACGGCTGATGGACCTCGGCTGCTACCGCGGCACGCGCCACCGCAAGGGGCTTCCGGCGCGCGGGCAGCGAACGCGCACCAATGCCCGCACGCGCAAAGGCCCGCGCAAGGCTGCGATCAAGAGCAATACTCCGGCCGCGAAATCCGGCTGAGCGAACCAGAGAGCCCAAAGGGATCACTCCATGGCAAAACCCCCCGTCGCCCCGGCAGCCGCCGCGCGCGTCCGCAAGAAGGTCAAGAAGAGCGTGGCCGAGGGCATCGCCCACGTTCATGCGTCGTTCAACAACACGATAGTGACCATTACCGATCGCCAGGGCAATGCCCTCGCCTGGGCAACGTCGGGCGCCGCCGGATTCAAGGGATCGCGGAAATCCACTCCATTTGCCGCGCAG
Source organism: Gammaproteobacteria bacterium (assembly GCA_041490545.1). Classification (GTDB taxonomy): domain Bacteria; phylum Pseudomonadota; class Gammaproteobacteria; order Burkholderiales; family SG8-39; genus VBDM01. Next base: position 2,288 of record JBGPTG010000372.1, on the reverse strand, counting down.
GTTGCGGCGGAGCAGGCCGGCCGCGCTGCCCAGGAATGCGGGGTGAAGAACATCGAGGTACGCATCAAGGGCCCAGGCCCGGGACGCGAGTCTGCAGTTCGCGCGCTCAACGCCTTGGGTCTCAAGATCAGCAGCATCGCCGACGTGACCCCGGTACCGCACAATGGATGCCGCCCGCCAAAGCGGCGTCGCATCTAACCGGGACTGCCGGGCATACGGCCCGCTAAAGAGGAATTTACATGGCTCGAGATCTGGACGCGAAGTGCCGCCAATGTCGCCGCGAAGGGGAGAAGCTCTTTCTCAAGGGCGAGAAGTGCTTTACCGAAAAGTGCGCGATCGAGCGGCGGAGTTATGCCCCGGGGCAGCACGGGCAGAAAAGCGGGGGCCGCATGTCGGACTTCGGGAAGCAGTTGCGCGCGAAGCAGAAGCTGCGGCGCATCTACGGAATGCTCGAGCGCCAGTTTCGCAATACCTACAAGGAAGCCGCGCGGAGCAAGGGCGTCACGGGCGAGCGCCTTCTCCAGATCCTGGAGTCGCGGCTGGAGACGGTGTCATACCGCATGGGGTTCGGATCCAGTCGCACCGAGGCGCGCCAGATCGTGCGCCACAATGGCATTCTCGTAAACGGCAAACGTGTGAACATGCCGTCGTACAAGGTACGGCCCGGCGACATCGTGGAAGTGTCAGCGAAGGCAAAGGAGCAGTTGCGGTTGAAGGGCTCCGTGACTGCTGCCGAAACCCGGGGTTTTCCGGAGTGGGTGGAGGTAAGTGCCAGTGAAATGAAGGGTAAGTTCAAGGCGCTTCCTTCACGCTCGGATCTCCCTTCCACAATCAACATAAGCCTGGTGGTCGAGTTGTATTCGAAGTAGGGCCGCTTTTCGAACGGTTCAAGCGGCGCGAACCACCCAATTGTCTCGAGGGTCTTACATGCAAACCAGCGCATTTCTGAAACCACGCATCATCGACGTCCAGGGCATCGCCCCGAATCACGCAAAGGTTCTCATGGAGCCCTTCGAGCGGGGCTACGGCCACACGCTCGGCAATGCCCTGCGGCGGGTCCTGCTTTCGTCGATGCCCGGGTTTGCTCCCACCGAGGTGCAGATCGCTGGCGTGCTGCACGAGTACTCGACAATCGAGGGCGTGCAGGAAGACGTAGTCGATATTCTGCTCAATCTCAAAGGCGTAGTGCTGAAGCTGCACAATCGCGAAGACGCGCTCCTCAGCCTCAAGAAGAAGGGCGAAGGTCCCGTAACCGCGGCCGACATTGAGGTTACCCATGACGTGGAGATCATCAACCCGGAACACGTGATCGCCCACCTGTCTCCGGGAGGCAAGCTGGAGATGCAGATCAAGATCGAGAAGGGCCGCGGCTATGTTCCTGGGAACCTGCGGGTGATCCCCGAGGAATCCAAAGGAATCGGAAAGATCATTCTTGACTCATCGTTCTCCCCGGTCAAGCGCGTGTCCTACTCGGTGGAATCGGCCCGGGTCGAGCAGCGCACCGACCTCGACAAGCTGATCATCGACATAGAAACGAACGGCGTGATCGAACCCGAGGAAGCGATCCGCTATGCCGCGAGAATCCTGGTCGACCAGTTGTCCGTATTCGCGGCGCTGGAGGGCACGGCGCCTGCTATTGAGGAAAAGAAGATGCCGCAGGTGGATCCGATCCTGCTGCGCCCGGTCGACGATCTGGAATTGACGGTTCGCTCGGCCAACTGCCTGAAGGCGGAGAACATCTACTACATCGGCGACCTGATTCAGCGCACCGAGACCGAATTGCTCAAGACCCCGAACTTGGGGCGCAAGTCGCTCAATGAGATCAAGGAAGTTCTGGCCTCGCGTGGACTCACGTTGGGCATGAAGCTCGAGAACTGGCCGCCGGCGGGCCTCGAAACGGCGCGCAGCTAAAGATCAAACGACGGGACGACTACAGTGCGCCATCGCCACGGACTCAGAAAACTCAATCGCACCAGCAGCCATCGCCTGGCGATGCTGCGCAACATGACGGTGTCGCTTCTCAAGCACGAGGTCATCCAGACGACGTTACCCAAGGCAAAGGAACTGCGCCGGGTCGTCGAACCGATGATTACCCTGGGGAAAAGACCTACGCTTGCAAATCGTCGTCTTGCGTTCAACCGGCTGCGCGATCGCGATCTGGTAACCAAGCTCTTCGCCGAGCTTGGCCCCCGGTACGCCAAGCGGAACGGAGGCTATCTGCGCATACTCAAGCACGGGTTCAGGAAAGGAGATAACGCACCCATGGCGCTGGTCGAATTGCTCGACCG
>JBGPTG010000371.1:0-3380 GCA_041490545.1 Gammaproteobacteria bacterium | reverse complement strand
GGCCGCGAACATGGGGGCGACAGACAGCCAGGGGCTGGGAATCGACGGGGTCATCATTTCGGCCGATTCCCATGTCATGGAGCCGGTCGATCTCTGGAAGAAGGGCGTGCCGGAAAAATATCGCGAGGCGGCGCCGCTCTTTCCTCCTCATAAACTGGGCGAAGGATTCCAGCGGCGCGAGGGCGGATCGGATCCGAACGCGCGGATCAGGGAGATGGAAGTCGACGGCTTGAGCGCCGAAGTGCTCTATCCGACGCTCCTCTTGAGTCTCTACGCTCTCAAGGATGCCGGGCTGCAGGAGGCCTGCTTCCGCCTCTACAACGACTGGTTGATCGAATATTGCAGCGCGAACCGGAACCGTCTTGTCGGCATTCCGGCCATTTCCGTTTATGACGTCGACAATGCAGTCAAAGAGCTGGAACGTTGCCGCAGGGCTGGGCTCAAGGGCGCGTTGATCTGGCAGGCGCCCCATCCGGATCTGCCTTTTCATTCCAGCCACTACGACAAATTCTGGGCGGCGGCCCAGGACCTGGATGCACCCGTCAGCATGCACATCCTGACGGGCCACAGCTATCACAGCAAGGAAAGAAAAGGCATCGAGCATTACCGCGGCAGCGTCAACCTGAAGCTCGCGGACGTCACCAACGCGATCTTCGATTTCATTTTCTACGGCGTGCTGGAGCGCTACCCCAGATTGAAGCTCGTGACGGTGGAAAACGAATCCGGCTGGCTCCCCTTCATGGTCCAGCAGTGGGATTACTACTTTCGCCGCTTTCGTGGCGTGAACCCGCCGCCGTTCACCCGGGACCCGAGTGTGTACGTTCGCAACCAGGTGTTTTCCTGCTTCTTCAACGATTCGGTCTGCGGACGGAATCTCGCGTGGTGGGGCCAGGACAACCTCATGTGGTCGAATGATTTTCCTCATGCCAACTCGACCTGGCCGGATTCGATCAAGGTCATCCGGCGCGATCTGGGCCACCTGCCTTTGGAGACGCAAACGAAAGTGCTGGCCGGGAATGTCTGCAAGCTGTACGGCCTCGACATGTCGAGCGTCCCGGCCGGGATTTCCCGAGCGGCTCAGGCCGCCCGGGCGGCGCAAGCGGCGGCTTAGTCCGAATGCGCCAGGAGGCGCGAGTTCATGCGCGTGAAATTCCCTGCTGTCCTGGAATTCCCTGTTGTCTTGGTGCTGCTTGTCGCCGGGTCGGTGCTTGCCTACCAATGGTTCCTGCCGATGTATCGCGCTCACGCGAGGCGCTCCCAGGTTGGGTATATCATTCTCGCCGCCACCGATGCGCGAAAAGAAATCGTGTATCGCGTCGAGGAAAGGAAATCGCTCGCAGGCGTCGGGCTTGGCCTTGTGATCAAGCCGGATAAATTCGTGACCGGCGGAGAAGTAAGCCCCGACGGGATTATCGTGATCCGCGGAACCGTGGACGGCTACCCGGTCGAGGTCGCGCTCAAACCCTCGCTCAACAAGAAGGGAGAGCTCATCGGCTACCGCTGTGGGGCGCTAAAGGTCGTCGAGGGCTGGTTCGTTCCGAAGGACGGCTATTTTCCCCGCACCTGCCCAAAGGTTGCGTCCCTGGATTCGCTCTAGCGCGCGCTGGTCGCGCCCGTCCGATCCCCGGCGTCGGACCGGGCGGTTCGGCGCGACTGCGCGGCCGGCCGTACCATACGCACATGCTGCGCAACGATGCCGATTTCTGGGGCGCCCCGGCGAAGCTCTTCCACTGGGTCATGGCGGCGCTGATCCTCGCGCAGATAGTGCTCGGCGTGATGGCGGCGAGCTGGCGGCTGTCGCCGACGAAGCTGAATCTCTTTTTCTGGCACAAGTCGACCGGCATGCTGATCCTCCTGCTCGTGGCGCTGCGTCTCCTGTGGCGGCTCGCCAATCGCGCGCCGGCGCTGCCCGAGGGCATGCCCGTCTGGGAGCGCGCCGCCGCGCAGCTGAGCCATGGGCTCCTCTACGTTCTGATGATCGCGCTGCCCGTGACTGGCTGGATCGTCAACTCCGCTTCCAATATTCCGTTCCGGATCTTCTGGCTGATTCCGCTGCCCGCGATCGTCGCGCCGGACAAGGCCACCGCCGACCCGGTCGCGCTGGTGCACGGCGGGCTCGTCGCGCTGCTCGCGCTCGTGCTCGTCGCGCACATCGGCGCGGCGCTGCGGCACCACTTCGTAAAACGCAACGCCGTGCTCGTTCGCATGCTGCCCGGGAAATGGAGAACGTAATGAAGCAAACCCTCGTCCGGTTCGGACTCTGCGCCCTGATCTATGCCGGTGCGCTGCACCCTGCGCTCGCCGCGGACTGGAAAATGGATCCCGCCGGCAGCAAGCTCGAGTTCATCGCCACCTTCGAGAAAACCGCGGCACCCGGCGTGTTCAAGGAGTTCGACGCGCGCCTGCGCTTCGATCCGGACAAGCCCGCCGGGAGCAGCCTCGAGGTCACGATCAAGGTCACGAGTGCCGACATGAACATCGCCGACGTGAACAAGGAAATCCGCGGCAAGGACTGGTTCGACTACGCCGGTTTTCCGCAGGCCGAGTTCCGCTCGACCGACCTGCGCCGCACCGAAGGCAACCGCTACCTGGCGCGCGGCACGCTCTCCCTCAAAGGCGTGAAGCAGCCGGTCGAGGTGCCGTTCAGCTGGACCGGCGCGGCCGACGGCGCCACCATGGAAGGCGAGCTGACGGTGAAGCGCGGCGCGTTCGGCATCGGCGCGGGCGAATGGGCGGCGAGCGAAGTCATCGGCGCCGACGTCAAAGTGAAATTCAGGGTGAAGCTGCATAAGGCCGGCTGAGATGCGCATGCAGCCTCTTCGCAGCGGTCTCGCGGCGGCCCTTGTTGCCCTGATGCTCGCGGGCTGCGTGCCGCTCGTGCACGAGCCGGCGCCCGCCGCTGTGCCGGCGGATTTTCCCGAGGCCTATTACCGGGAGGCGGCGGCGCAGGGGAAGCCGGTGTTTCGCGTCGATCCGGCCGAGTCGCTCGTCGTGATCGAGGTGCGCCGCTCCGGCTCGCTCGCGCGTCTGGGGCACGACCACGTCGTCGCCAGCCACGAAGTCACCGGTTACGTCGCGCCGCAGGAAGGCCGCGCCGACTTCTATGTCGTGCTCGATCGCCTGGCGGTGGACGAGGCGGCACTGCGCACCGAGGCGGGCTTCGACACCCAGCCCACCGAGTCCGACATCGAGGGAACGAGCGCCAACATGCTGGAAAAGGTGCTGGAGGCGGACAAGTTTCCGTTCGCGCTCATCCGCGTGAGCGGCGCGGAGGTGAAACAAGGGGACGTCACACTCAGCGTTGCGATCACGCTGCACGGTGCCACGCGCACGCTGCAGGTGCCTGCGAGAATCGACGCCGATGCCGATCAGATGAGCGT
>JBGPTG010000370.1:0-3388 GCA_041490545.1 Gammaproteobacteria bacterium | reverse complement strand
TGAACGCCAGCAGCAGCACCGAGGCGCAGCACGCGAGCGCGGCCCACAGCGCCTGCAGGCCAAGCGTCGGCGGTTCCGACTCCCCCGGGGCCGGTATCGCGGTTTCGGCACTCCGGCTACGCCACGCGAGCGTTCCGCAAAGCAGCGCGAACAGGACGAAGCCCGCGGACCAGACCGCGGCCTGGCGGCCGAGCGCAAGCCAGGGCTCGACGAGCAGCGGATACGAGACGAGCGCCAGCATCGAGCCCAGGTTGGAAAGGGCGAACAGCCGGTAGGGAACCGCACCCTGGTGCGAGCGCGCGTACCAGGCCTGCACCAGCGGGCCGGTGGTGGAGAGCATGAAGTAGGGCAGGCCGACGCTGGTCGCCAGCAGACCGAGTATCAGCCAGGTCGGATCGTCGCCTCCCGATGGCTTCCACGAGGCGCTCGCCGCGAGCGGCAGCGTCGCCGCGGCGGCTATGAGCAACGCGACGTGGACCCAGCGCCGCGCGCGCGTCTGCAGGCGGATGTAGGCGTGCGAGTAGATGTAGCCCGCGAGCAGCAACACCTGGAAGAACAGCATGCACACCGTCCATACCGCCGCTGTTCCGCCGAACCAAGGCAGAATGCTGCGCGCGATCAGCGGCTGCACCTGGAAGAGGAGAAAGGCACTGATGAAGATGGTGACGGCGTAAAGGATCATTGGATTGTTCGCTGGCGCAGCGATCCGGCGATGCGCCGCTGCCGCGGGCGCCGCGCGGATTCAGAACGTGCCGGGATAGATACCGCCGTCGATGAGGAGATTCTGCCCGGTGATGTAGGCCGCCTGCATGCTGCACAGGTAGGCGCAGGCGTCGCCGAATTCCTCGGGGGTGCCGAAGCGCCCGGCCGGGATCGCCTTCTCGAGATCGCGCTTCACTTCCTCCACCGATCTTCCTTTTTCCTTCGCGGCGTACTCGGTATTGCTCTTCAGCCGGTCGGTCCAGAAGCGGCCGGGGAGGATGTTGTTGATGGTGACGTTGTGCGCGACGGTCTGGCGGGCGAGGCCCGCGACGAAACCGGTGAGGCCGCTGCGCGCGCCGTTCGACAGGGCGAGTTCGGCGATCGGCGCCTTGACCGCGCTGGAGGTGATGTTGACGATGCGCCCGAAGCGACGCGCGATCATGCCGTCGACGGTGGCCTTGATGAGTTCGATCGGCGTGAGCAGGTTGGCGTTGAGCGCCTTCAGCCAGTCCTCCCGGGAGAATTTTCTGAAGTCTCCGGGCGGCGGGCCGCCCGCGTTGGTCACGAGGATGTCGGGGTTGGGGCAGGCCGCGAGCACGGCGATGCGTCCCTCCTCGGTGGTGATGTCCCCCGGCACGGTGATCACGGTCGCGCCGGTGGCGGCACGGATCTCGTCGGCGCTTTTCTCAAGCGTCTGGCGATCGCGCGCAATCATGGTGACGCGGCAGCCTTCGCGCGCCAGCGCGGCGGCGCATCCACGGCCGAGGCCCTTGCTCGCGCCGCACACGAGCGCGGCTTTGCCACGAATGCCCAGATCCACTACGCACCTCCCATGAACTTGGTCACGCTATATCACGCTATTGATCGTCACGAAAGTTCGTCACGACAGTTCGTCACGACATCGTTTTCGCCGGCCGCAGCGTCACCAGCATTACGCCGGCCAGCACCAGCGCGACGCCCGCCCATTGTACCGGGGCGAGGGTCTCGTCCAGGCCCATCCAGGCGAAAAATATCGTGGTGACCGGGCCGAGCGCGCCGAGCATCGCCACCTGGTTGGCGCCGATGCGGCGCAGCGCCTCCGCGGTGAGGAACACCGGCAGCACGGTCGAGAACACCGCCATCGCCGCGGCGATGGCGTAGACGCCGGCCGGCAGGTCGAGGGCCGCGAGCGGCCGCAGCACGAAGAACTGCGCGATGCAGAAAACGCTCGCGACGCTGGTCGCATAGGCGGTGAAGCGCACCGAGCCGACGCGCTGTACCACCTGGCTCCCCGCGACGAGGTAGATCGCGTAGCCCACCGCGCTCGCGAACACCAGGCCCGCGCCCAGGGGCAGGTTCGAATTCGCGCCGCCCGCGGCGTTCGCGAACACCAGCGGCAGCCCGGCGTAGCTGATCGCGAGCGCGGCGATCTCGCGCGCGCTCGGGCGCTTGCGAAGAAAGACGAGCGACAGGAGCACCACCACCGTCGGGTAGAGAAAAAGAAGCAGCCGGCCGAGGCCCGCCGAGATGTACTGCAGCCCGAGAAAATCGACGAAGCTCGCGAAGTAGTAGCCGATGAAGCCGAGGAAAACGATCGCCCGGGCGTCGCCGCGCGCCACCGGCGCGGCGTGGCGGTCGCGGCCCGTCCACGCCGCTGCAACAAGGAAGAACGGCAGCGAGAACACCATCCGCAGCGCGAGCAGCGTGATCGCATCGACGCCGTAGGCGTAGGCGAGCTTGATCAGGATCGGGCGCAGCGAGAAGCACACCACGCCGGCGATCGCCATCGCCACGCCGATGGCGCGGTAAGCGGAAGGCGTTGTCAAGGACGCATGGGCTGGGGCGGGCCCCAGGGACTCGTCGTTCGACGGGTGACGAGCAGGGGTTCAGTCATGGCGCGCGTAGCTTTGCCGGGCGGTCAAATGTAAAATTATAAGCTCTGTCGCAACCGGAATCAGTCCACGCATGTCAGGACATTCGAGATGGGCCAACATCCGCCACAGGAAAGAGGCGGCGGATTCCAAGAAGGGCAAGACCTTCACGCGGCTGATCAAGGAGGTCACGGTGGCTGCGCGCCTGGGCGGCGCCGATCCGGCGATGAATCCGCGGCTGCGCCTTTCGATCGAAAAGGCGTATGACGCGAACATGCCCAGGGACACGATCGAGCGCGCGGCGAAGCGCGGCGCCGGGGGCTTGGAGGGCGTCACCTACGAGGAGATCCGCTACGAGGGCTACGGCCTGGGGGGCGCGGCGGTGATGGTGGACTGCCTCACCGACAACCGCACCCGCACCGTCGCCGACGTGCGCCACGCCTTTACCAAGCACGGCGGCAACCTCGGCACCGACGGATCGGTGGCGTTCATGTTCAAGCACTGCGGGCAGTTCGTTTTTGCTCCCGGCACCAGCGAAGACAGGGTCATGGAGGCGGCGCTCGAGGCCGGGGCCGACGACGTGGTGGCCAACGACGATGGTTCGGTAGAAGTCGTCTGCGCGCCCGGGGATTTCGTCGCGGTAAGGGACCGGCTCGCGAAGGCGGGATTGAAGCCCGAGTTCGCGGAAATCACCATGAAACCTGCGCTCGAGAATGCGCTGCAGGGCGACGACGGCGCGCGCATGCAGAAACTGCTCGACGCCCTGGAAAACATCGACGACGTTCAGAATGTCTACACCACCGCCGTCATCGATCCCGGTGCCCAGGCCCCGGCGG
>JBGPTG010000369.1:0-3395 GCA_041490545.1 Gammaproteobacteria bacterium | reverse complement strand
CGCTGTCCTCCGGCCCATCATCGTCGTGCGCCGCGGCAGGGCGAGCGGCGAACAGGCTCAGTCCCGCCGCAGCGGTCGCGGTCGAGGCCTTCAGGAAATCGCGCCGTCCGAGTTTCGAACCGGTATGGTCCTGCGGTTTTCCTTCATCGCACAGTATGCACATCTTGGTTTCCCCCTCCGAAGTGAGAGTTGCGATACCGCGGCGCGTGCCGCGGACTTTCAGAGTGCGTCCCCAGGGACGCACCGTGAATTGGCATGAGTTTGCAGAGCAGGCCGGGCTTCAGCCCGTCCGCGGGAACCGCGTCATCTCCGGTGAAGAGAATGCGCACCTTGAACTCCTCCTGACTTCCTGTGGCCTGCCTCTTCGGGCGGGCTCGAAGTCGATTTCAGTCTAGCAAGATGTTCGCGCGGAGTCGTCCACAAATTCTCAGAGGGCCTGGGGCTGCGTGCCCACTCACGCGCAAAGTGGGCAAGAGCCACTGGCTTGCCCGCCGATTCGCGTGCGGGTGGGCGAACAACCACGCGGGATTCCGAGGAGATTGCCGATCCCTTGCATCGCCCACACCCCGGGGTGGCTGTGTGCGACCCCGAAACGCTCGAGCGCCTGGAAAAGAAAAAGCCGGGAACGACCCCGGCTTTGGATGGAGCTTGATTCGGCCTAGAAAGAATACTTTCCGATCAACGCCAGATTGTCTGCCCTGTCGTTGAAGCCGCTGCCCGGATCGGCAAGCCTGCCGTACTGTTCGTACTCAAGACGCAGCCCCAGATTTCTGCTGAGGGTGTAACCGACCCCGATACCCACCAGCGCCTCCCTGCGATCGGAAGAACCCGCGACTCCCGTGCGGTTTGAGCTAACGCCCGCTTTGGCCATGAGCGACCACCACCTGTCCAGCGGCAGCGTGCCGGTTACAGCCAGGGACACGGACTTGGCGTCCGAACCGCGATAGCGGCCAAAGTCAGTGAGAGCCGCTTCAATTCCCCAGTGCCGGTCGGCTTGGTAGCCTCCGAGTATTTTCACGGAAGTATCGTTAGCGTCGGTGTTCGCCAATCCCAATCCGGCTCCTGCGTACCACTGCGCAGATGCCGGCGCCGCAACAAAGGCGGCGCTGAACGTCGCGACCAACAGAATCTTTTTCATGCTTTCTCCTGAGACTCACTACGGTCCCGAAGTATGCAGACGATTCCGGAGGATGTATGTTCGTTGGCGTACAGTTGGCGTGCCTAAATATAGGAAAACGCAAACTGATCGCGCAAAGCGATTCGCTAGTTTCTGGACACTTTGCGAAATACGATCGCGTTCTGCCACGGCAGATCGCGCACGGTCTTCACCCATTGCAGCCCGTGCACGGCTGCTTCTTTGCGCACCTGCGCTTCGCTCATGGTGTGCAGAGGCTTGATCGGCACGGCTGCATCGCCGCTCCTGAACTCGACGAACGCGAGGCGCCCGCCGGGCTTGAGCGCGCGCACGAGTGCCGTGAGCATCTCGTACGGATATTCGAGCTCGTGATAGACGTCCACCATCAGCGCGAGGTCGACGCTGGCGCTCGGCAGCCGCGGATCGGTCAGAGTACCGAGCACTGCTTTCACGTTTGCGGCGCCGCGCCGCGACATCTGCTCTTCGAGGAGCTTGATCATCTCGGGCTGTATGTCGACTGCGTACACCGTCCCGCTCGCGCCCACGCGCTGCGCCATGCGCCACGAGTAATAGCCGGTGCCCGCGCCGATGTCGGCGACCGTCATGCCGGACTTGAGCTGGAGGGCGGAGAGCAATAGCTCCGGCTGCTCCTCTTCGACACGCTCGGGGCGCTCCAGCCACTGCGCGCCGTGAAAGCTCATGACCCGCGCAATCTCGCGGCCCAGATGGACCTTGCCGATGCCGTCGGCGCTCGCCGGAACGGCGGTGTAGCGGCCCGGCGCGGTCCCGGCTGCCGGTGCGGCTGCCGGCAGGGCGAGCGCGTGGATCAGCAGGAGAAGAATCAGGGCCGGCTTTGAACGCCGGCCGCCGCGAGCCTGATTCACGCTTCCAGTTTCGCGTCCAGGGTGATCTTCGCGTTCAGCACCTTGGAGAGCGGACATCCTGTCTTCGCCTTGTTGGCCGCGGCCTCGAAAGCCTGGCGATCGGCGCCGGGTATCTTCGCGGTCAGATCGAGGTGAACGGCGGTGATCGAGAATCCGCCTTCGACTTTGTCGAGCGTCACCGTCGCTATGGTGCTTATGCTTTCCGCGATCATCCTGGCTTCCCCCAGCTGCGCCGACAGCGCCATCGAGAAGCAGCCCGCGTGCGCGGCGCCGAGCAATTCCTCGGGATTCGTCCCCGGCCCGTCCTCGAAACGCGCCTTGAATCCGTATTGCGCGTTGGAAAGAATGCCGCTCTCGGTCGATAACGTGCCCTTGCCGTCCTTGAGGCCGCCCTTCCAGACGGCCGATGCCATTTTCTTCATGAGCGCTCCTGTGGTAACGAAAGAAATGAACCCTGGGTGGAATCTTGCATGTCTGCGGAGCGACCGTTCGCCGAATCCGGATTATGTACCCGGGGAGGCGGGGTTTGCACCGCGTATTGAATCGATGACTGACCTGCGCTAGAGTAATCGCCGGCCGGATTGCAGTCTTCCAGGCAGTCTTCCAGGAGAAGCGACATGTCCGTTGCGTTGGAAATCGAAGTCGTTGCCACCGGAACCGTCGGCGCCGACGTGAGGGGTGTGGATCTCGCGGCCGTGACCGGGGCCGGGATCGATGCCATCAAGAGAGCCTGGTACCGGCACGACGTCCTCGTATTCCGCGATCAGGAAATGAGCGACGACGATCTGCTCGCGTTCTCGAAGAATTTCGGCACGCTCGACCCGCCGCCCAACCAGGGCGCCGGCCGCAAGTCTCCTCCGGAGTATCCCGACATCTACGTCGTGTCGAACGTGCTCGACGAAAAGGGCGAGCCGATCGGGGCGCTCGGCGACGGCGACGCCGCTTGGCACACCGACATGAGCTACGCGCCCAAGCCGCCGGATGCTTCCATGCTGTACGCGCTCGAGCTGCCGGCGCAAGGCGGCGATACCTGGTTCAGCGGCATGAAGGCCGCGCTCGCAAAGATGCCGCGGCAGCTCATCGAGCGCATCCGCGACCTGGATATCAAGCACGACGGTACCTACGATTCCGGCGGATACGTGCGCAAGGGCATGGCGGCTTCGGACGACCCGCGCACCTCTGTGGGCACGCCGCATCCCATCGTCATCGAGCACCCGGAGTCCGGCGACAGGGCGCTGTACCTCGGCCGCCGCCGCAACGCCTACATCATGGGCCTCGCGCTCGCGGAATCGGAGCGCCTGCTCGACGAGATCTGGTCCTGGGTGGACACCGCGGTCTACAAGCACAAGTGGGCGCTCGGCGATGTGGTGCTGTGG
>JBGPTG010000368.1:0-3411 GCA_041490545.1 Gammaproteobacteria bacterium | reverse complement strand
TCCTGCTGCGCAGCAGCCGGCTCACGCCCCACGCAGCGAAGATCGCGACGACGAGCGCCGCCGCCCCGAGGATCCACCATTCGAAGTCGCGGCAGAACGTGCTCGCGAGATTCCTGCCGGCGCAATAGCGCGCATAGAAGGAAAACCAATCGAGATCCTTCGCCAGCTGTCCGAAGAACGAGTGAAAATCCACGCTGCCCTCACTCCGGACCGATGCGGCGCGGCGGTACGATGAACGGGAACGGCGTCAGCATGTACAACGCAAAGGCGCTGCGACCGGCGCGGCCTTCTCAGGAAGCCGCCGGCGCGACCGACACGCCGCGCACGTCGTTTTCCTCGATCGCCTTTGCCACCAGGCCCGAGGCCTTTGCATCCTCGACGAATCCGCGCAGGTACTTGGCGCCGGCCTCGCGGCTGCGCGGCGTGCCGATGGCCTGCTGGACGGCGGTGAACTGGCCCTCGAGAATGCGCGAGCCGGGAAGCCTCTCGGCATCGCTCACCAGGCGCGGCTTCAGCCCGGAGAGGGCGTCGAGGCGCTGCGAAACGAAGATGTCGTACGAGGCGTCGATGCCCTCGGCACGCACCAGGGTGGCGTGCTTGATATTGCGGCTCAGCCACAGGTCGTAGGCGGCCTTCGCCGCGACCGCGATCTTCACCCCGGCGCGGTCCACCTCGGCGATCGAGCGCAGCGGCGATCCCGCGGGGACGAGATACGTGGAGGGAATCTCCAGGTACGCCGCGGTGAACGCGATCTCACCGGCGCGCTGCGGCTCGGCGCCGAGAAAGGCGACGTCCCAGGCGCCGGTCGCGGCCGCGTCGGCCATTTTTCCGGCGGTGTCGTAATTGACGAACGCAAGCGGGACGCCGAGCCTGCGCGCCAACTCGCGCGCGAGGTCCGGGGCGACGCCGCGCGGATCGGCGCGCGAACCCGGGGTGACCAGCAGGAAATTTCCGTGATTGAGCCCGACGCGAAGCGTGCCGCTAGTCGCGAGCTCGGTGCGTACTGCGGAGGAAACGGTGGAGGTCATGGCGTAACACTACCCGCGGCGGGACGCCGTGTCCATGCGCACACGCCCGGCTGGCGCCTCACGCTCTGCATCGCCCTCCTGCCCGACGACTTCCGTCAACTGCGGCGGGTAATCCCCATGCGGCGCGCGCAAACGCCCACGTACACCATCGACGCCGCCCCCGCCAGGACAGAACCGGCAATCACATCCAGCGCGACGTGCTGCCGGGTCGCCATCGTGGAGTAGACGATGCCCAGGCACCACAGCGCATTGCCCGCTAGAACAATTCGCGGAGCGCGCATCGCCGTCAGCTGCATGTGAAGCACCACCGCCGTGAATACGGCAAAGGCGGCGTGCAGCGACGGGCAGGCATTCCCCAAAACGTCAACCCTCTTGAGAAACGCGAGCAAAGGGTAGCGGGCCCAGTCGACTCCGAAATCCGGGACCTTCGTCGGCAGAGCCAGGAATATGCCCAGACCGATTACGGCCATCGCGAAGGATACCGCTCCCCACGCAGCCAGCTCGCGCGCGTCCCTGGCGAGCGTGGGCGCCAGGCCGACATAGACCCACAGGGATACGTACACAAGAAAGGACGGCGGATAAAAAAAGATCAGGTCATCGATCCACGTCACCGGCACGACGGTCATGGCCGAAAGCGGATGGCGCATCACCCAGAAGTAGGCGGTGAAGAAGGTTGCGATCCCGCCCGTTATCGCGAGCATCTTGCCGAACCATAGATAGGCTGCTCTCTCCTTCAGCTCGTGCGTCCAGGTCTCGGGTTCTGGCACCATCTTGGCCTTTGTCTTCAGGATCTGCGCTCAGCCCGCCCGGGCAACAGCCGATCCCCTCGTCTATACGTATTTTGCCTTCCTCCGGCGGAATCCGCGGAACCAGTCACTTCCCGGACGTGCGCGAGGGCCTGTTGTCAGTCGTCGATAGCCTGGTATGCCAAGGTCCAGAAATCGCGATTGACCACGGGAGCAACCGGTGAATCCCAGACACGCTGCGTCATGAGGATGCCGGTCATGTCCTCCCTGGGGTCGGCGTACCAGGACGTGCCGTAGCCGCCGTCCCAGCCGAAGGTTCCGAGCGACCGCGCCAGATCGTCGCGCCGGGTGATGATCGCCATACCGAAGCCCCAGCCGCGGTTGTCCCAGAAGTTGGGGAAGAAGTCGGACGCCGCCTTCTGCTCGGGGGTGATGTGGTCGGCCGTCATCAGCTCGACCGAGGCCCGCGAGAGGATGCGCTCTCGCCCATGCATTCCCTTGTTCAGCATCATCCGGCCGAAGGCCAGATAGTCGTCGGCCGTCGAGACGAGGCCCCCGCCGCCCGACTCGAAAACGGGGGGGGCGCGCAAAGCGGCCGCCGCGCGCTTCGTCGAAGAGCACGGTCTTGCCGGTCGCGAAATCGGTCTGGTAGCAGGTTGCGAGCCGATCGAGCTTCGCCTCGGGCACGCTGAACGCCGTGTCCTTCATTCCGAGCGGCGCGAAGATGCGCTCGCGCAGGAAGGTCTCGAGCGTCTTGCCGGTGGCGCGCGCGATCAGCACGCCGAGGATGTCCGAGCCGCTGTGATACATCCAATTCTCGCCCGGCTGATGCACGAGCGGCAGGCTGCAGAAGCGCTTCATCAACTCGTCGGGCGCGTACGATGCGAGGTTTGCCGAAGGGGCGACACCTGCGTCGGCCATCGCCTTCTGGATCGGGTACTTCTCGGGGTAGACCATCACCGCGCCGATACCGAGGCGAAAGGTCAGAAGATCGCGCAGCGTGATCGCGCGTCTGGCCGGCACGGTGTCGTCGAGCGGACTGTCGATGCGCTTCAGCACCTTGCGGTTCGCGAGCTCGGGCAGCAGCGGGTCGACCGGATCGTCCAGCCGCAGCTTCGCTTCTTCGACCAAGATCATGGCGGCCGCGGCCGTGATCGGCTTGATGATCGACGCGATGCGGAAAATCGTGTCGCGCCGCATCGGGTCCTTGCCGCCGAACGCCTTCACGCCGAACGCATCGACGTGCGTCTCGCCGCGGCAGCTGACGAGGGTCACGAGTCCGGGCATCCGGCCGCTCTCGACATGGCGGGCCATCGCCTCGTGCATGCGGACGAGCCGTGCCCTGGATAGTTCTCCGCTGCGCAGTTTCCTTCCTGTCTTATCCGGCCGAGGGGGCTGCGCCGATCCCGGCGACTGCGCGAACACGCTCGCGGGCGCGACGAGCGCGCTCGCTGCCGCGGCTTTCAGGAACAAGCGACGGTCGGCAGTCATGACGACACCGCCAGGTACTCTTCGAGGCGCCCGAGGGTCTGGTTCATTCCCTCGACGGCACCGTAAGTCTTGATGACGTAGTCGCGCGCGTTGGCCGACGGGAAGGCCATCCGCATGTCGACCCGGGTCTTGCCGCCCTGCTCCGC
>JBGPTG010000367.1:0-3439 GCA_041490545.1 Gammaproteobacteria bacterium | reverse complement strand
TCGATCGATCGCCGGTGGAATTCCTTGTAGGTGGTCATGGTTGTTTCTCCCCTCGCGACGTCATTTGCCGCGGGTCTTCAGTGCCCGCATGACGGCCTCGGCAGAAATGTCGATGCCGAGACGCCGACACACCGTGGCCACAAACGGCAGCAGCCGCTGCAGCGCGTCGTAGGCGGCGTCCCCCAGGGCTTCGGCGTTGGCCGTCTCCAGGGTCTGCACCGCGCGCTCCATGTCGCTTGGCAGCGTGGACGCCTTCACCAGCGCGACTTCGTCCTTGCCGACGATGCGCTCCGTCGCACCGCTCGCCGCCTGATGCAGGCGCTGCTGCGCGAGTTTCATGAGCTCATCGAGCGACTCGGCAGTGTCCGCGTCCAGGGCTGCAAGGCCCATGCTCACGCGTATCCGCAGCACCTGCTCGCGGAAGGTTACCTGGGCCTTCTCGAGTTGGTCGCGCAGCCTGTGCGCGAACGCGAGCGCCTGCTGCGACGAGGTGCCGGCGAAAATCACCGTGAAGACCGCTTCGCCGGTGCGGCCCATGGAATCCTCGGTGCGCAGGGTGCCCATCACCAGCTTGGCGATCCGCGCGAGCAGCTGATCGGCGACGCCCTTGCCGACTTTCTGGGTGATTTCGCCGTAGGTATCTACCCGGAACATCAGCACCGACAACGCGCCGCCGTGGCGGCGGGCGTGCGAGTAGCGCTTGCGGCCTTCGGTCAACAGGTAGTGCGGCGTGAACACCCCTGTGGCAGGATCGTGGGTCGCGGTGGTCTCCACCGCCCTCTGACCCGCCGCCGCCCGCTCCTTCGCCTCGACCAGGTGCAGCAGGTTGTCGATGCGCGACAGGATTTCCGTGCCGTCGGTCGTCTTGGTGATGAAATCGTTCCCGCCGGCCGCGCGTACGCGCTTCTTGGTGGCCTCCTCCTCGTCGCCGGAAATCACGATGACCGGCAGGCTGCGGATGCGCGGGTCCGCCGAGCCGCGGATCCGTTCGAGCAGCCCGAAGCCGTCAAGTTCCGGCATCTGGATGTCCGAAACGACCACGGCGATAGACGGATCGCTTGCGATCGCCTGCCAGCCTGCTTCGCCGTTCGGCTCCTCGCGGATGTCGAAGGTCTTGCGGATGAGGCGCGCAATCGTGGCGCGCACGATCCTAGAGTCGTCCACGATGAGGACGCGCTGCTTCGGAATCTGCGAAGGCGCGGCGGCGTCCTGGCTCATCGTCGGTTACGCCGCCATGTCGACGACGATGCGCCCTTTAGATTGGCCCTGCAGCAACCCGGCGAACGCCTGCGGCAGCTCGTCGAACGCGATGGTGCGGGTGATCTCGGCCAGATGTGCAGGCCGCATCTCGTTCGCCAGGCACCGCCAGACTTCCTGGCGCAGCGGCATCGGCGTATAGCCGGAATCGATGCCGAGCAGGCTGACGCCGCGCAGGATGAAAGGCGCCACCGTGGTGTTCAGGCTCATGCTCGCGGCGAGCCCGATCGAGGCTATGACGCCGCCCTGCATCATGGTGCTCACCATCCAGGCGAGAACGTCCCCGCCGAGATTGTCGACCGCACCGGCCCACAGCGTCCTGTCGAGCGGTTTGATCTTCGCGAGATCGAGGCTGCCGCGGGACATGATCTCCGCCGCCCCGAGCCGCTTCAGGTAGTCGGTGGCCGAGTCCTTGCCGGTGAGCGCGACCACCCGGTACCCAAGACGAACGAGGATGTCGATGGCGATCGACCCCACGCCACCCGTGGCGCCGCTGACGATCACCGGGCCCGCGTCGGGCTTCAGCCCGTTGGCCTGCATGCGCACGATAGCAAGGGCCGCCGTATACCCCGCGGTGCCGAGCGCCATGGCGTCGAGCAGGTTGAGGCCCTTGGGCATGGGTACCACCCAGTCGCCGGGGACGCGTGCGTATTCCGCATAGCCGCCGTCGTGGGCCACGCCCAGATCGTAGCTGGTGCAGATGACGGCGTCGCCCTTGCGGAAGCGCGCGTCGCCCGACTGCGTGACCGTCCCCGAGAGATCGATCCCGCCCACGCAGGGGAAGCGGCGGATGATTCGCCCCCCGCCCGTCATCGCGAGAGCGTCCTTGTAGTTCACGCTCGAGTAGGCCACGCGGATGACCACATCCCCGGCGTCGAGCTCGTCCACCGACGCCTGCTCGAATCGCGCAGCGACTTTCTTGTCCGCTTCGCGGACGCGGTACACCTTGAACTTGTCCATGGTCGCCTTCCGTGGGGCGGCCCGTACGGGCCGTTTCCGGATGGAATTATACCGGCGCCGCCACGCCCGACGCCTCAGACCGCGGCACGCCTGCCCTCGGCCAGGTACTCGCGCGACTGCATCTCGATCAGCCGGCTGGCGGTCCGGTCGAACTCGAACTTGAGGGCACGCAGGCGCGCGTCGCCGGGGTCCTCCTCGAAACGCAGCAACCCGCCCGGGGCGGCCTCGGCCGAGACGATCAGCTTCACGCGATTGTCGTAGAAGACGTCGACCATGAGCGTGAAACGCCGTGCTTCTTCGGCGAGGGCGAGTCCCATTCGCGGCACGTCGGCCACGATTACCGTGTGGAAGCGCTTGGACAGATCGAGGTAATCGAGTTGCGAGCGTCCCCAGCCGCAGATGACCTTGAAGTCGAACCACACCACGCCGCCCGCCCGGTGGCGGAAGGGAATCACGCGGCCCTCGACGTCGAGCTCGTGGAATTCCTCTTCGACCTCTGCGATCCTCTTGAACGCATCCATGAGAGCACTCTCGGCCGCCGCGCCGAGCGGCGCGTGGTATACCTTGACGCCCTCGAGCATTTTCTGCCGGTAGTCCACCCCGCCGTCGACGTGCAGCACGTCCAGGCGCTCCTTGATCTGCGCAATGGCCGGCAGGAAATGCTCGCGCTTGAGTCCGTCCTTGTAGAGTTCGTCCGGGCGGTAGTTGGAGGTCATGCAGTAGACCACACCGAGATCCAGCGTCCGCCCGAGGAGGCGGCCGATGATGAGCGCGTCGGCGATGTCGTTGATGTGCATCTCGTCGAAGCAGATGAGGCGATAGCGCTTGGCGATGTTCTCGGCCAGAACGCCCACCGGATCCTCGCGGTCCTTGAGGTCGTCCAGTTCGCGATGCACGTCGCGCATGAAATGGTGGAAGTGCACGCGGCGCTTTCGCACCAGCGGCAGGCACAGATAGAAGCTGTCCATGAGGAAGCTCTTGCCGCGCCCGACCCCGCCCCACAGATAGACGCCGCGCGGCAACGCCGGGCGCACCACCAGGCGCCTCAAGCGCGTGCTGCGCCGGGCCTTGTAGTCGGTCCACTCCTCGTAGAGTTGCTGAAGGCGCTCGACCGCCCGCAGTTGAGAGGAATCGCTCTTGAAACCGCGCCGCTGCAGCGCCCGGTGATAAAGATCGGTGACCGAGAGCTTTTCGCCGGACTCCTGCGATTCCTCGGCGGCTT
>JBGPTG010000366.1:0-3458 GCA_041490545.1 Gammaproteobacteria bacterium | reverse complement strand
GGCGGCAAGGCAGCTTATCCCTCGTCGGTGCTCATGAACGCCATACCGGCGAGGATCGCGGGGGTCCGCGAGTTGATCATGACCGTGCCTACGCCGCGCGGCGAGCGCAATCCGCTCGTGCTCGCGGCCGCGGCAATCGCGAAGGTCGATCGCGTATTCACCATCGGCGGCGCGCAGGCTATCGCCGCGCTCGCTTACGGCACGCAGACCATCCCGCCGGTGGACAAGATCGTCGGCCCCGGCAACGCCTGGGTCGTGGCGGCGAAACGGCGCGTGTTCGGTACCGTGGGCATCGACATGATTTCCGGTCCGACCGAGATCCTGGTGATCTGCGACGGCCTGACCGATCCGGACTGGATCGCGATGGACCTGTTTTCTCAGGCAGAGCACCACGAGACTTCGCAGGCAATCCTCATTTCGCCCGACCGGACATTCATCGAGAAGGTGAAGAAAAGCGTTGACCGTTTGCTTGAGAATATGTCGCGCAAGGAAATCATCAGAGAGTCGCTCGACCGGCGCGGGGCGTTGATCGAAGTGAAAAACCTCGACGAAGCGTGCGAAATCGCCAACCGGATCGCTCCGGAACACTTGGAGCTCTCGGTTGCGAATCCGGGAAAATGGCTGAAGAAGATCCGTCACGCCGGGGCGATTTTCCTCGGCCGCTACACATCGGAGGCCTTGGGCGACTACTGCGCCGGGCCCAACCACGTGCTGCCAACCTCGCGCACGGCGAGGTTTTCCTCTCCGCTCGGCGTGTACGATTTTCAGAAACGATCGAGCATCATCGGTGTGTCGCGCAAAGGCGCACAAAAGCTGGGCAAGCTTGCGATGACGCTCGCGCAAAGCGAAGGATTCGAGGCACACGCGCTGTCGGCTGGATACAGACTGAATAGGACCTCCAAAGGCAAGCTGTGAGCGCCGGTCCGGAGAGCGTCATCCGCGACGACGTGCGCGCCATGACGGCCTACGCCGTGGCCTCCGCGGACGGGCTCGTAAAGCTAGACGCCATGGAGAACCCGTACGGGCTGCCGGAGCCCTTGCGCCGGGACATCGCCGAGGCGGTCGCCGCCGCCGACTTCAACCGCTATCCCGACCCGACCGCGCCGGCGCTGGTCCGGCGTCTCAGGCAAGTGATGGACATCGGGCCGGAGCACGGCGTCCTGCTCGGCAACGGTTCGGACGAGATCATCCACATCATCATCCAGTGCGTCGCGCGCCCCGGCGCGGTGGTGCTCGCCCCGCGCCCGAGCTTCGTGATGTTCGGTCTGTACGCGCAATTCGCCGGCCTGCGCTACGTCGGGGTTCCGTTGCGTGAAGATTTCGATCTCGATGCCGGGGCCTTCATGGAGGCGATGCGCGAGCACCGGCCGGCGGTGGTGTTCATCGCCTATCCCAACAATCCGAGCGGAAACCTGTTCCCGGAGGAAGTCCTCGCGCGGATCGTCGCGGCGGCGCCGGGGCTGGTGGTGATCGACGAGGCCTATCATGCCTTTGCCGGCAAGAGTTTCATGCCCCGCCTCGGGGAATTCCCGAATCTGGTCGTCATGCGCACGCTGTCCAAGCTCGGCCTCGCGGGCATCCGCCTCGGCTATGCGGTGGGGCGGCCCGGGTGGATCGGGGAATTCGACAAGGTCAGGCCTCCGTACAACGTCAACGTGCTCACCCAGGTGGTCGCCGAGCGGGTGCTCGCGCACCACAACGTGCTCGACGCGCAGGCGCGCAGCATCAGCGCCGATCGCGAAAGGCTTGCCCGGGAGCTGGGCGCGCTGCCGCACACCCGGGTGTTTCCGAGCGAGGCGAATTTCCTGCTGATCCGCGTGCCGGATGCGCCGAAAGTGTTTGAGGGCATGCGCCGCCGTGGTGTGCTGGTGAAGAACCTGCACGGCGGCATGCCGCTCCTCGATCACTGCATCCGCATCACCGTCGGCACGCCGGAGGAGAACCGCCGGTGCATCGCGGCGTTCTCGCAGGCCCTCGCCGCGCGCTGATTTCGTGTAGGCTAGGGAATCCTGACAAGTCAATTCCCGCAATGTCCGCGCGCACCGCGAAAGCCGACCGCAGCACCGCCGAGACGCAGATCGCCCTCTCGGTGAACCTCGACGGCAGCGGCAAGTCCAGGCTCGCGACCGGCGTGCCGTTTCTCGATCACATGCTCGACCAGGTCGCACGCCACGGCATGCTCGATCTGGAGATCGAGGCGCGCGGTGACTTGCACATCGACGCGCATCATACCGTCGAGGACATCGGCATCACGCTCGGCCAGGCGGTGGCGCGCGCCGTCGGCGACAAGAAGGGCATACGCCGCTATGGCCACGCCTACGTGCCGCTCGACGAGGCGCTGTCGCGGGTGGTGGTCGACTTTTCCGGCCGTCCCGGCCTTGAATACCACGTGAAGTTCACTCGCGCTCTCGTCGGTGAATTCGATGTCGACCTGGTGCACGAGTTCTTCCAGGGTTTTGCCAACCACGCGCAGGCGACGCTGCACATCGACAACCTGCGCGGCGACAATGCTCACCACCAGTGCGAAACGGTGTTCAAGGCGTTTGCCCGCGCGTTGCGCATGGCGCTCGAGCCCGATCCGCGCGCTGCCGGCAGCATCCCTTCAACGAAAGGCACGCTCTAGGGCGCGATTGCAGGGCATCCGGCAATGCGCATCGCGGTCGTCGATTACGGCATGGGAAATCTGCGCTCGGTCTCCAAGGCGGTCGAGCACGTCGCTCCACAGGCCAGGGTCGAGGTGACTTCCGACCCCGCAGCGGTCGCCGCAGCGGACCGGGTGGTGTTTCCGGGCCAGGGGGCAATGCCGGACTGCATGCGCGAATTGCGCGGGCGTGGATTGCAGGCGGCAGTGCTGGAGGCCGCCCGGCGCCGGCCGTTCCTCGGAATCTGCATCGGTCTGCAGATGCTGTTCGAGCGCAGCGACGAAGGCGGCGTCGCCGGCTTGGCCCTGTTTCCGGGAACGGTACGGCGTTTTCCCGACGCGGCCATGGTCGATGCGGGAGGGCACAGGCTCAAAGTCCCCCACATGGGTTGGAACCGGGTAAGCCAGTCCGGGCCGCATCCCTTGTGGTCCGGGATCGAGAGCGGCAGCCGGTTCTACTTCGTGCACAGCTATTTTCCGCAACCCAGGGACCCCGGTCTGGCGCGGGGCACCACCGAGTACGGTGTCCCTTTTACCTGCGCGGTGGCGCGGGATAATATTTTTGCGGTACAGTTCCATCCGGAAAAGAGCCAAACCTCGGGCCTGAAGCTCCTCGCCAATTTCGTCGCCTGGAATCCCTGATCCTTCCCATTTGCGGTTATCACACGTGCCCGCAGCCGCGCACTTCCGCCCGACCCGATGCTGATCATTCCTGCGCTTGATATCAAAGACGGACACTGCGTCCGCCTGAAACAGGGGAAGATGAGCGAGACCACGGTTTTTTCCGAGGATCCCGTGGGCATCGCCAAACATTGGC
>JBGPTG010000365.1:0-3460 GCA_041490545.1 Gammaproteobacteria bacterium | reverse complement strand
GCGTCGCCGCCCGGCAATGTCGTGCTCAGGTACGCGTGCCAGTTCGTAGCCTTCGAGCCCGCCGCCTTGGCGAGCGCCACGCAATGCGCATCCGCACCGTCCAGGCCGCCGAGATCGGCGCCCTTGCCTGAGCCCACACTGGTCACGAAGAACGACATGTTGGCCTGAGCCTGCACCACCGATGTCACGCCTGTTCCGGCTACGACCAATGACACGAAAATACCTGCTGCCGGGATTCTCGAAAAGTTCATCTGACCTCCTTTGGTTTATCGATTTGAACTACGGTTGAAAACGCCGGCCGGATTATAGACCAGCGCATTCTCTCCTGCTGCCGATCGGCGAACACACTACGGCAGGCAGTTATTCCGTTTATCTCAGGCCGCAGCCCGATCCCCCAAGGGCAACAGCGACGTTTTTCGCGCCGACAGCGAGGTCCATCGCGGCGCGCGGTGCGCAATCGCTGCGGTGACGCGCGGGTCTTTGGATTTCGTTTTTATTTCGACTTCGGACATGAATGAGTCTCTCGGAATTGTCAAAGTAATTGAGTTCAGGGCTTGCGCCAGAACATCCCGGACCAATCGACGCGTTGCAGCGGCACGGTAATGCCGCGATGCTGCCTAAATTCATCGACCGCACGTCGACATGGCTCGAAGTCTCCGTAGTCGTCGATGAGAAGAAAACCGCCAGGCACGACGCGGTCATAAAGCGCGTTGAGCGCATCCATCGTCGATTCGTAGAGATCGCCGTCCATGCGCGCAAGGGCAAGCTTGCCGATCGGTGCTGTCGGCAAAGTATCTTTGAACCACCCTTTCAGGAACCGTACCCGGTCATCGAGCAAATCGTAGCGCCTGAAATTCTCTTTCACTTCATCGAGCGACACAGCGAGGATTGGCATTTCCGCCGCGCTGAAGTCCCAGCCTTCGTCTTGCGCAAGGCTCGGCTTAGGCAGCCCCTCGAAAGAATCGGCCACCCAGACGCTGCGCTCGGGCAGGTCATAGGCAGCTAGGTACCCGCGCATGAAGATCGTTGCGCCGCCGAGCCATACGCCGGTTTCGATCAAGTCGCCGGGTATGCCTTCTGCACGAATCACGTCAAGGCAATGCTCGATATTTTCCAGCCGCTTTCGACCAATCATGGTGTGCGAGAACTCGCACCCGTTTCGCAGGTTTATGATTTTCTGATTGCCTCCCGATACCGATTCCCAGTACCACCACGGTCGGCCTTCCAATCTCGCCTTTTGCGCCTTCGCGAGCGCGTCGGGAATGTGCTTACCAATTTGCCGTACCACTTCAAAGTCCACCTTGCCACGCGTGGCATGCATGGCAAACAAGTACAGCAGCCGTACTTCATTCTCGATATAGATATCGTTCAGCAGCGCCGACTTGAGCAGGTCCAGATAACGGCGGGTCGGTGTCACAGCAGGTTGTCCTAAGCTCTTCAGATGACTTCTCTTATGCCAAGGCCTCGGTCATGCGCCAAGTGTCCTTACCGGATGGTTAGCTGGTTTTCTGAGGCTGATTTGGTCATTGTGTGGTTTGCCTGGATCACCGCTGCGAACTCAAGCCGCTGCTCGGGCGCCCGAGGGCAACAGCGGCACTCCGGTCACGCGCTGCAGCTCATCGAAAGAAAGCCCCGGCACCAGGCGGCTCGCCACAAGCCCGCGCGGGGTAACGTCGATCACCGCGAGATCGGTATAGATACGCTTGACCACGCCGATGCCGGTTAACGGATAAGTGCAGCGCGCGACAATCTTCGACTCGCCGCTCTTCGTAAGATGTTCCATCATCACCCACACGTTCTTAGCCCCGACCGCCAAATCCATCGCGCCGCCCACCGCGGGGATCGCGTCTTTCGCGCCGGTGTGCCAGTTGGCGAGGTCGCCGCCGGCGGCGACCTGGAAGGCGCCCATCACGCAGATGTCGAGATGGCCGCCGCGCATCATGGCGAAGGAATCGGTGTGGTGGAAATACGCGCCGCCGGTGAGCAAAGTCACGGGCTCTTTTCCGGCGTTGATGAGATCCATGTCGGCCTGCCCCGCCGCAGGCGCCGGGCCCATCCCGAGGATGCCGTTCTCGCTGTGCAGGAGTATCTCACGGTCGCGCGGCAGATAATTCGCGACCAACGTCGGCATGCCGATCCCCAGGTTCACGTACGTACCTTCGGGAATGTCCTGCGCGATGCGCTGGGCGATCTGCTCTCGCGTGAGTTTGGCGTAACTCATGCTGCCTTCTCAGTGCGTTGCGAGCGCTGCACCTTCACCACCCGCGTCACGTAAATCCCCGGCGTGACGATCCACTCCGGGTCTAGCGCGCCGAGCTCGACGATTTCGTACACCTGCGCGATGGTGCACTTCGCGGCGCTCGCCATGGTCGGGCCGAAATTGCGCGCGCTCTTTCGATACACGAGATTGCCCCAGCGGTCGCCGCGCTCGGCCTTGATGAGGGCGACGTCGCCGGGGAGCGCGTGTTCGAGCACGCAGCCGCGGCCGTCGATCAAACGCGTTTCCTTGCCTTTCGCCAGATCAGTACCGTAACCGGTCGGCGTAAAAAAAGCCGCGATCCCGGCGCCGGCCGCGCGCATGCGCTCCGAGAGCGTCCCCTGCGGCACGAGTTCGAGTTCGACCTTGCCCGCGCGGTAGAGCGCGTCGAACACCTGAGAGTCTGCCGCGCGCGGATACGAGCAGACGATCTTCCTCACGCGACCGGCCTTGAGCAGCGCCGCGACGCCGAATTCGGCGTTGCCGGCGTTGTTGTTGACGATGACGAGGTCCTTCGCGCCCTGCGCGATCAGCGCATCGACGAGTTCCCCCGGGACGCCGGCGCCGCCGAAACCGCCGACGAGCACGGTTGCGCCGTCGCGCACGTCGGCGAGCGCCGCTTCGAGGGAAGGGACGATCTTGTCGATCACGCCTTCAATCCACCCTGGCGCCGACTTCCTTCACCATCTGCGCCCACTTCGCGAGTTCTTTCTTCAGATACGCCGCAAACTGCGCGGGGCTGCCGCCCACCGGTTCGAAGCCGAGCGCGGCCAGGCGCTCCTTCATGTCCGCGGTGGCGAGCAATTTTTCGATCTCGGCGTTCAGCCGCCCTATAGCTTCGCCAGGCGCGCCCGCGGGCATGAAGATCCCCACCCAGGTGTAATCCTCGAATCCCGGGAATCCCTGCTCGGCGACCGTGGCAACGTCGGGCAACGCGGCGGCGCGCTTGCTGCTCGTGACCGCGATCGCGCGCAACCTGCCGGCTTTCACCATCGGCACCGCCGGCGGCATGGAAATGCTTCCGATATCCACCTGACCCGCGACCGCCGCGCTCACCGCGGGGCCGGCGCCGCCGTAGGGAATGTGCACGATGTCGAGGCCCGCCTGCACGCGGAACAGATGTTCGGCGGTCAGGTGCGGGGTGGTGCCCGAGCCCGCGCTGCCGTAACTCAGCTTGCCTGCCTTTGCCTTGGCAAACAGTTC
>JBGPTG010000364.1:0-3466 GCA_041490545.1 Gammaproteobacteria bacterium | reverse complement strand
TCCGCTATTCCGCGGGAGTTGTGATCCGCTTCTAGCTCAAACTTGAGCAGGGATACGGCCACATCTCGATTCTGCATCCTAGCGCGACTTGAGGAGGGGCCTCGCCGGGAACTGCAAGGGCCGGAGCACCGATTTCTCCGGCCCTTTTCAGATCGGTATCCTGGCACTATCGGTTCAGTCGAAAGATCACTGTGATGGAAGTATCAACTTCGATCGGCTCGCCGCCGAGATACGTCGGGCGGTAGCGCCATTGCCGCACGGCGTCCAGCGCGGCCTGCACCAGCAACGGCGGGCCGCTGACGACTTCCAGTGCAGTGATGCGCCCATCGCGGCTGATGATCGCATGCAGAACCACCGATCCTTCCGTTCTTGTCTGTATCGCAATGACCGGATAGCGGGGTTCGACGCGCGAGGTCAATTGCGCCTGCTGCACGGGTCCGCTCACTCTCAACGCGCGCCTGTCTTCCGGCTTCTTTATTTCCGCAGGTGGCGGCACAACTGCACCCGTTGGTTGAAGACCGGAAATCAAGGGTCCACCTTGATTAGGAAAGCCGATAGAGGCGTATGGATCGGCATTGGACGCGTCGTCTGTCGCCTCTATGGGCTGTGCCGGGCGGGGACGAGCTTGGTCCGTAGAGAACTTGATGCGGTGATCGCCGAGAGTCGGCGGATGGTGAATTCCGGATGGCGGATGGCCTGCAGGTGTGTGCGTGGGGGATCCGCCGAAAACGAACCGTACAATTTCCGTTCCGGAAAAGTGTGGTTGCGCGACGCTGGTCATCAGCGGGGCTACGATGAGCAGCGCGAGCGCTACCGCTTCGATGGCCAACGAAATCCCCAGCGCCTTCCGGCGCCGGCGGCGGTCGCGTGAGTTTGTGGCCGCGTCGCCGTCGACCAGGCACCGGCTGAGCGCGGTGTCTGTACTTGCGATTTCTGGTTCGGTCTTTCTTTGCATGGGCGCACCTCTTTCCGGCGGGCTCCACGCTTCACTTGACGCGTTCAACGTAAGAGTAGAGCCCGCACCCGATTTCCGGCGGCACCCCGTCCCGGACGGGATGCCGCCTTTCGCAAGGATGATGAGGAGCGCGCCCTCGTTCAGTTGGACACCGTGGTGTTCCGAAAGTTCCCCAGCGCTGGTGGAGGGTGCGGGCTCTACTTGGAGCCCGCCGGGAAATGGAATGGAGCTGCTGGGGCCGCAAGGCAATGCCCTCGGCTAACCTACTCTGTTACATAAAGTTATTTTACCCCTAACTTTCGCGCACCACTCCGCCGATTCCGCGCATCTGATGAAATTGTTGGGGGGCCCTTGGGTTGAGGCGAGGTCAATTCACATGAGTCTTCATTCGAAAGAAGCAGTTGGGGTTCGTTACACGGGCTGGGCAGCACTCGATCGCGATCCGCAGGAAGATATCGTCGAATACAACTGTCCGTATTGCGGACACCACGGCGTGAAAGCGGCGCGGCGCACGCATGACCAATATCACTTCACGGACGGGTTTCTGCAGGACCTGCAGGGCGAAATGGCGGCGTGCCGTTCCTGCCGGCATTCGTTGCGGATCGCTCCCGTCGTGATGTTGCATGACCAAGGCGAAAAGCGCCGCTTCGAAGCGGTATTTTCCGACTTCTTGGTTGCGTCCAGAAACTAAGTTCAACCTGTATTTCTGCCGAGATGAAAATGGGCCGCGCGTCAGGGGCGGCCCGTTTTCTTTTCTACATGCACTTTGTGCGAGTTGAGTGACCACTGCATCAGCGGCGGTCAGCGTGTTCGCAGACATTCGGCACGCTACTGCAGTAGGGTGCCGGCCTTGATGTGGTGCGCTTCGAGACCGTCCCGCACGCGCTCGAATGCCTGGTCCACGGTGTCCGCAAATTCCAGCAGGCCGTATTCGTGCCGGTTGATCGTGCCGCAGCGCAGCATGTGCTTCCAGTCGAGCACGCGGTCCCAATACTTGCGCCCGTAGATCAAGATCAGGTTACGCCGCTGCAGCTTCCCGGTCTGCATCAGGGTGAGCATTTCCCAGAGTTCATCCATCGTGCCAAATCCGCCGGGAAAAATAATCAGCGCCTTGGCGAGTTGCGCGAACCACAGCTTGCGCATGAAAAAATAATGGAACATGAAGCTTAGCTCCGGGCTGATGTAATCGTTCGGGCGCTGTTCGTGGGGCAGTTGAATGCTCAGGCCGATGGATTTTCCGCCGGCCTCGGAGGCGCCCAGGTTGGCCGCTTCCATGATTCCCGGCCCGCCTCCCGAGCAGATAACGAACCTGCGAGGATTGTCACCGAGCGACATCGCCCAGGACGTGATGCGCCGCGCCAACTCGCGCGCCTCTTCGTAGTAGCGCGACATCTCGAGCGCGGCTTTGGCGTCGCGCAGGGCGGCCCGATGCTCGGGTGTACTGCGGAGTTTCCCCGCCTTCCGCAGCCTCTGCAAGTGCGCCAATGCATCCTCGCGCGAGCGAATGCGCGCCGAGCCGAACATCACGATCGTGTCGCCTACCTTCTCGTGCCGCAGACGCTCGAGCGGGTCGATGTACTCGGTGAGGATCCGCACCGGCCGCGCCGGCAAACTTTCCATGAACACAGGATCGCGATAAGGCGGATCGATCTCACGACTTCGTTGCTTGCTTCGGGGCCGGCGGCTCATGAAACCTCCACTCCAAAACGAGTGCGGACTCCGCTCGGAGCCCGCCAAAATTTGGTGCGATTCTTCATTTTACGCAACCGCTCCCCGGAAACGCCAGCAGCACTGCACCTCCCTGTGCCGTTCTTGCACCAGTAAAACGCAGCCAACGCGCGGGCCGATTTGCGCTTCCAAAGGAGTAGACTGGAAGCGTGACTATGAGACGAACTCTTGCTACCGGCTTTGCCGTACTCGCTGCATGGATCGCGTTCTCAGCTGCGCCCGCGCGCGCTCAGGAAACGCAAGGGCCCATTGCGCCCAAACCCGGCACGCCCGTCCAGAAGGCACCCGATGGGTCGATTCGCGTAAAAGTGGCGCTAGTGAACGCGCCCGTCACCGTGCACGATGCCAAGGGCGAACTGGTGCTGGACCTCGAGAAAAAGGATTTCCACGTTCTCGATAACGGTGTCACGCAAAATATCGAAAGCTTCGACCTGGGCGGCGAGCCGCTCTCAGCTGTGCTGATTTTTGAAACCAGTTCGCGCGTCGCGCCGCTGTTGCCCGCCGTGCAGAAGTCCGCAATCGTGTTCACGCAAACAGTCATCGGCCCGTCGGGCGACGCCGCCGTTCTTGGCTACAACGATGATGTCGAACGTCTGCTGCCGTTCACCGCGGATCGCGACAGGATCGAGAAAGCCATAGCGAACCTGAAGACCGGTACCAGTGGCGCACGGCTGTACGATGCGCTGTCCACGGCCGTGGGCCTGTTGCGCGACCGTTCGCCCTCCCGCCGGCGCGTAATTATTGTCGTCGCCGAGGCGAGGGACTCCGGCAGCGAAGAAAAGC
>JBGPTG010000363.1:0-3470 GCA_041490545.1 Gammaproteobacteria bacterium | reverse complement strand
TGCGGTCGATGCGCTACAACGTCTTCGGGCACGCGATATACGAAAAGGCGCTCGAGCCCTACCCCGGCGTGACTGCGAAAGCGCTGATCTTCGAGGTGCCCCGGGCCCTGCTCGATGCACCCTTGGCGCGGCAGCTCGCGGAACTCGACGCGCGCGCCGCAGACTACTTTCGCTCAGAGACCTCCCTCGCCTCGACCCGGGCCTTGCCGCCGCTTCCGGTTCTCGGCGTTCCGGGCTGGGCGACGGGCAACGAAACCGAAGCGTATTACGACGACGTCTCGCAGTTTCGGTCAGGCCGGGCAGCATCCTGACCCGCAACGCGGCAAGCGATCGAACTCCGAATGCGCAGGTGGGCTAGAATCGCTCCCGAAGCTGGCTAGACAGTCGCTGGCAGTTGTTTCAGTTGCCAGAGGAAAGTCCGGGCTCCATAGAGCAGGGTGCTGGGTAACGCCCAGGCGCCGCGAGGCGACGAAGAGGGCCACAGAGACGAGTCTCGCCGGGCGCTGATAAGCGTTCGACGAGGGTGAAACGCGGCAACCTCCACCCGGAGCAACATCAAATAGGCAGACGCTGACGCTGCTCGCCGAGTCTGCGGGTAGGTGGCTCGAGCCCCGGGGTAACCCTGGGCCCAGATGAATGACTGTCCACGACAGAACCCGGCTTATCGGCCAGCTTCACTTTCTTTTTTGCGCCGGTCAAACGACTGTCGCGATGCCGTGTCAGCGCGCTGCGCGCTGAACCCACTCCGTGATCGCCGCGACGATCTCCGGCGCTTCGCCGAGCGCGGGCGTCACGCGGAAATCGGTCTTCGCGTGGCGTTTCCGGAGCTTTGCCACCATCGCCGGCAGCTCGCGTTTCAGATGCGCGCCTTGCGCGAGAAAAAGCGGCACGATGATCACGGTCTTGATTCCTTTGTCGGCGAGCCGCGAGGCTGCTTCGTCAAGGGAAGGCGACATGAATTCAAGGAAGGCGAGCTCGACCGGCGTGCCGGCGGCGCGCAGCCGGTCGCGGATGCTCTCAAACGGCCGGGCCCATTCGGGCTCGCGCGCGCCGTGGGCGAAGAGAATGATGGCGTTCGCAGACATGGTCGCTCGGCGGGTCGGCTTTCCCTAGTGAACCTTCGTCGCGATCGCGCGGACTTCGGCGAGCACACGCCCGGGCGAGAGATCGATCATGCACTTGAAGTGCCCGAGCGGACACTCGCGCGCGAAGCATGGGCTGCACTCGATCCCGGTTCTGACTATGCGGAAGCTGCGCGCAAGAGGCGGCGTGTGCTCGGGGCTGGAGGAGCCGTACAGCGCTACCACCGGCCGGCCGACTCCGGCGGCGACGTGCATCAACCCCGAGTCATTGCTCACCACGACTTCGGCGAGCGACAGCAGGTCGATCGCACCTTCGAGATCGGTTCGGCCGCACAGGTTGATCGCGGCGCCTTCGCTCGAGACGGAGATCTCCTCGCCGGTGGCGCGGTCCTTCTCTGAGCCGAACAGCCAGATTGCATAGCCCTGTGCGGCGAGTTCTTTCGCAAGCGCAGCGAAGTGACGAGCCGGCCAGCGCTTTGAAGGGCCGTACTCGGCGCCGGGGCAGAACGCCGCGACGGGTTTGGCGCGCGAAAGCCCCAGCCGGTCGAGCGTGATGAAAAGGCTCGCCTCGTCGACACGCAACCTTACTTGGGGCAGCGACCGCGCCGGCGGCGTGCCGGGCTCTTCGGCGAGCTGCGCGTAGCGCTCTGCCATGAGCGGCAGGTTTGTCTCGTCAAGCTTGTGCACGCGGTTGAGCAGCCCGTAGCGCAATTCGCCGACGAATCCCGTACGCAGCCGGATTCCGGCAAAGAAGGGAACTAGCGCGGACTTGAAGCTGTTCGGCAGGGTGATCGCCTGGTCGTAGGCGCGTGCGCGCAGGGACCGGCCGAGCCGCCAGCGGGCGGCGAGTTTCAGCTCGCCATGCTCGAAGGGCGCATCGATGATTTCATTGATCTCCGGCATGCGACGCAGAACCGGCGCGGTCCACGGAGGCGCGAGCGCATCGATAACGGAGGTCGGGAATTTGTTCCGCAGCCGCGCGAACAGCGGCTGGGCCAGCAGCGCGTCGCCGATCCAGTTCGGCGCGACGATGAGGATTTTCCGCACCGGGCTCTAGTGGCCCTTCGGCTTGCTGCCCTTGTAGACGTAGCGCGTGCCGCAGTAGGGGCAAAGCGCCTGGCCGGCTTTGGCGACGTCGAGAAACACGCGCGGGTGCATGTTCCACACCGGCGACTTCGGTGTCGGGCAGTGCAGGGGCAGGTCGGCCTCGGTCACTTCAACGAGGCGGCTCGCTTGCGCGCTCGCACTCATCAGGCCTTTTCCCGCGACACCTTGGTTGTTTCCTTCTCGCGCACCGGCGAGAGCCAGTCCTTGTGCTTGGCGACCTTGCCGGCGACCACGTCGAAGAAGAGCTTCTGGATCCTGGTG
Organism: Gammaproteobacteria bacterium; assembly: GCA_041490545.1. Taxonomy (GTDB): domain Bacteria; phylum Pseudomonadota; class Gammaproteobacteria; order Burkholderiales; family SG8-39; genus VBDM01. Next base: position 1,020 of record JBGPTG010000363.1, on the reverse strand, counting down.
GTCACCGGGCCGCGCTTGCCCGCGCCGATGGTGCGGCCGTCGAGCTCGCGGATCGGCGTGACTTCGGCCGCGGTGCCGGTGAAGAAGGCCTCGTCGGCGATGTAGATGTCGTCGCGCGTGATGCGGCGCGAAACGACCTCATAACCCAGCTCGTTCGCCAGCGTGATCACCGAGGCGCGCGTGATCCCGGAGAGCGCGGAGGTCAGCTCGGGCTCGTGCAGCTTGCCGTCCTTCACGATGAAGAGGTTCTCGCCCGAGCCCTCGGCGACAAAGCCGTCGACGTCGAGCAGCAGTCCCTCGTCGTAGCCGTGTTGCGTGGCCTCGAGGTTGGCGAGGATGGAATTGGGATAGGTTCCGGCCATCTTGGCGCGCGCCATGGTCACGTTGACATGGTGTCGCGCATACGAGGAGGTCTTCACGCGGATGCCCTTCTCGATTGCCTCCGCGCCCAGGTACGCGCCCCAGGGCCAGGCGGCGATGGCCACGTGGACCGTGGCGCCTATCGGCGATACGCCCATCTTCTCCGAGCCGTAGAACGCGATCGGCCGGATATAGCAGGATTCGTGCTCGTTGGCGCGCACCACTTCCTTCTGCGCTTCGGCAAGGGTTTCCCGGCTGAACGGGATCTTCATCATGTAGATGTGCGCTGAATTGAACAGTCGCTCGGTATGCTCGGCAAGGCGGAAGATCGCCGGGCCGTCGACGGTCTTGTAGGCGCGCACGCCCTCGAATACCGAAAGCCCGTAGTGCAGCGAGTGGGTGAGCACGTGGGTGGTTGCGGAACGCCAGGGCACGAGTTTGCCGTCGTACCAGATGACTCCATCGCGATCGGCCATCGACATGGTGACTCCCGAGTGTCGCATCGAAAGAGGAGCCATCATTCTAGCGGAATCCTGCGCCGGCGCGACAGGGCGAGGTCGGCGGGACCGCGAGCGGGCTACAATTCCACCCGGATGTCGCGATGACCACCCTCAGGGCACGATACGCACGCTTTGCTCCAGCGCTCGCAACGGCGGGGCT
>JBGPTG010000362.1:0-3477 GCA_041490545.1 Gammaproteobacteria bacterium | reverse complement strand
CGTGCTGGTGCGCCACGCGGATGACCCGGAGCCGCTCATCGCCGAGGGCGTCTGGCAGGGAAAAATCGTAATCGAACCGCGCGGCGCGAAAGGCTTCGGCTACGATCCGCATTTCCATTTGCCGGATCTGGGCAAGACCGCGGCGGAACTCGAGCCCGACCAGAAGAATCTCATCAGCCATCGCGGCAAGGCGCTGCGGCGGCTGCTGGCGAAGCTGAGGGAAGACGCATGAGCGTGGCGATTTCCGTGGCGCCGTCTCCTTCCGGCATACATCTGGCGGCGCTGCCGCCGCTCGCCTTGTACGTCCACATTCCCTGGTGCGTGAAAAAGTGCCCCTACTGCGATTTCAATTCGCATCAGGCCGGGAGCGAACTGCCCGAGCGCGCCTACGTCGAAGCGCTGGTCACCGACCTGGAGCTCGCGCTGCCGGACGTCTGGGGACGACGCGTCTGCAGCATTTTCTTTGGCGGGGGCACGCCGAGCCTCTTTTCCGCTGCGTCCATCGATGCGCTGATCTCGGCGTTCCGTGCGCGCTTGCCGCTTGCCGCCGACTGCGAAATCACGCTGGAGGCGAATCCGGGAACCTTCGAGGCCGAAAAGTTCCGCGACTATCGCGCCGCCGGCGTGAATCGGCTGTCGATCGGCATCCAGAGTTTCAACCCGGCGCATTTGAAGGCGCTCGGCCGCATTCACGACGACCGCGAGGCACGCAAGGCCATCGACATCGCCCGCGAGTCGTTCGACAACTTCAACCTCGACCTGATGTACGCGCTCCCCGGGCAGACGCTGAAGGATGCGCGCGATGACGTGGCCGCGGCGCTCGAGGCCGGAGCCACACACCTGTCGTTCTACCATCTGACGCTGGAACCGAACACGCACTTCCATCGCCATCCTCCGGTGCTGCCCGACGATGATGCCGCGGCGGAGATCCAGGACCTGGTGGCCGCCGAGCTCGGGCGGGCGGGTTACGTGCACTACGAGACTTCGGCCTGGGCGAAACCGGATCGCTCCTGCCGGCACAATCTCAACTACTGGCGATTCGGCGATTACCTCGGCCTCGGCGCCGGGGCGCACTCCAAGGTGAGCTTTCCCGACCGCATCCGGCGCAGCGCGCGCTACAAGCAGCCGAAGGAATACCTGCAGCGCATCGCCGAGGGCCGTCCGGTGCAGGAATCGCGCGAGCCGGATCGCGCGGAACTCGTGTTCGAGTTCATGATGAACGCGCTGCGGCTCGACGAGGGATTCGCTCCGGGATTGTTCGCCGAGCGCACCGGCCTGCAACTCGCGGCTGCGGAGAAGCCGTTGAGGGAAGCCGAGGCGCGGGGGCTGATCGTGCGCGACCACCAGCGCATCCGTGCCAGCCCGCTCGGCCAGCGTTTCTTGAACGACCTCCTGCAGCTGTTCCTGCCCGCGCAGGCGGTCACGGGACCGCGCGCTTCCTGAACACCAGATCCCGGATGCCGTGCCCGAGCGTCAGGCCGCGGCTCTCGAACTTGGTCCGGGGTCGCGCATCGGCGCTCGCGAAGTCCGGGTTCGCATTCTCCAGCGAGGGTTCGGCGCGGAACGCCTCGAGCATGTGCTGCGCGTAGTCTTCCCAGTCGGTCGCGGCGTGGACGTACGCGCCGGGCTTCATTCTCGATGAAAGTAGCTCGAGGAACGGTCCCTGGACCAGGCGGCGCTTGTGATGGCGTTTCTTCGGCCAGGGATCGGGAAAGAACAGGTGCACGCCGTCGAGGGACTCCGCGGGGATCATGTGCCGGAGCACTTCGACGGCGTCGTGCTGGAGGATGCGAACGTTCTTCAAGTCGAGCTCTGCGATGCGCTTGAGCAGGCCGCCCACGCCGGGCGTGTGCACTTCGACCCCGAGATAGTCGTTTTCCGGATGCTCGCGCGCGATGACGGCGGTGGTTTCGCCCATGCCGAAGCCGATCTCGAGGATTTTCGGCGCGGCGCGCCCGAAGACGCGGTCGAGGTCGATCGGCGCGGGCGAGAACGGCACGCCGTACGCCGGCAAGAGATCGGTGTGCGCGCGCTTCTGCGCGCCGGAGATGCGCCCCTGGCGCAACACGAAACTGCGGATCGGGCGCCGGTCGGGCAAGGAAACGGTTTTTGCGCCTACGCGGCCTTGGGCGAAATCATGCCCGAGGCCGGCGAACTGGGGCTGGCGGAGTAGAGCTTCTTCGGCATGCGGCCGGCCAGGTAGGCTTCGCGGCCCGCCTCCACGGCCTTGCGCATCGCCTGCGCCATCAGCACCGGGTTCTGCGCCTTGGCGACGGCGGTATTCATGAGGACGGCGTCGCAGCCCAGTTCCATGGCCACGGCGGCATCGGACGCCGTTCCCACGCCGGCGTCGACCACGACCGGAACCCGCGCGTTCTCGATGATGAGTTGCAGGTTCCACGGGTTGAGGATGCCCATGCCGGATCCGATCAGCGAAGCGAGCGGCATGATCGCGACGCAGCCGATGTCTTCCAGTTGTTTGGCGATGATCGGGTCGTCGCTGGTGTAGACCATGACCTTGAAGCCGTCCTTCACCAGGGTCTGCGCGGCCTTGAGCGTTTCGACGACGTTCGGGTAGAGCGTGTCGGGGTCGCCCAGCACTTCCAGCTTGACCAGATCGTGCCCGTCGAGCAGCTCGCGCGCGAGGCGCAGGGTGCGCACCGCGTCCTCGGCGTTGTAGCAGCCGGCGGTGTTGGGCAGGATGGTGTATTGCCGGGTGGGCAACACCTCGAGGAGCGAAGGCTCGTTCGCGTTCTGGCCGATGTTCGTCCGGCGAATCGCGACGGTGACGATCTCGGCGCCGCTCGCTTCCACCGCGCGGCGCGTTTCGTCGAAATCGCGGTACTTGCCCGTGCCGATCAGGAGGCGCGAGCGATACGTCTTGCCGGCGATCGACAGCGCGTCGGCGCCGGTCTGTTCGGAAAGTCTGGCGGGGGCGTTCATGAGAACGATTCGGAAATAATCCGGCCTTTCATGGGAACGATGCGGAAGGGGCCCAACCCTTCCTCAGCCGCCTCCAACGGCGACGACGATCTCCAGCGAGTCGCCGTCCGTAAGTGGTGTCCCGGCATAGCGGCTGCGCGGCACGATCTCGCCGTTTTTTTCCACCGCGATGCGCTTGCCCGACAGTTCGAGGGCCTGGAGCAGCCGCGCAACGTCGGAACCGGGTTCCACGCGCCGGATTTGGCCATTGACGGAGAGCTGGATCACTTTGAAACCGGGGTACGAAGCGATTAATTTATCTTAACATGCGGGTGTAGTTCAATGGTAGAACGAAAGCTTTCCAAGTCTCGGACGCAAGGCTCGAAACACTCCACGAGCCACGTTAATCCCTTCGGAAGCCTACTTCATCCTGGACGGAAGCGTGATCGTCCTGCCGGCGACCATGAAGACGCCTCTGCCGCGATGATGGACCGTGCGCGGATTTTTCTTCGACGGGTCGATCCAGGCCTTGAGCACCTGCATGATGAAGACGTT
>JBGPTG010000361.1:0-3499 GCA_041490545.1 Gammaproteobacteria bacterium | reverse complement strand
TGTGTGAGTTGCCACGGCGAGAACGGCAGGCGCATCCGCCTGCAGGACCTGCCGAAGCTCACCGATCCGAAGGACGCGCAGAGGATTTTCACGACCTGGCCCGCCTACCGGGTCTCGCAGGGCACGGTGCGGACCATGGAGCACCGGCTCTATGACTGCTACTGGCAGATGCGCCATCCGCAGCTCGACTACACCTCGGACGCCGCCATCGCCCTCATGGTCTTCATGGCAAGCTACGCGAACGGCGGGGAAATCAATGCGCCGGGACTGAAGCGATGAGGCGCGCCCGACTTCTCGCTGTTGCGGCCGCCGTTGCCGCAACCGGGGCGATGCCGGGCTGCGTGACGCAGCCGTCCGACGCCGACACGCACGGCCGGGCCGAGGACGTGTTCCGGCAGGCCTTCACCCGCGGCAACCGCCAGATGGCGGCGCGGGTCGAGCACCAGGACGAAGCGCAAAAGGTCTGCAGCGAATACCGCAACCAACCGTCGAATGACGTCGCGCAGGAAATCGAGAAGTCGCAGATGGCGACCATCAGGTATCCCGCCTCCGGGAAACTGATGGGGGACTGGCGCGAGGGCGAAAAGATCGCGCAGGACGGCTACGGCATGCGCTTCACCGACCCCGACGCCAAGCGGCCGAACGGCGGCAACTGCTACGCCTGCCACCAGCTCTCGCCCCAGGAGCTGTCTTTCGGCACGATGGGCCCGAGCCTGCAGGGTTTCGGCAGGCAGCGCGGCGCGGGCGCTGCGACCCAGCGCTACGCCTACGCCAAGATCTACAACCCCGAGGCGTTCTCGGCCTGCTCCAACATGCCGCGTTTCGGGCACAACGGGATTCTCACCGAACAGCAGATCACCCACCTCGTCGCGCTGCTGCTCGACCCGGAGTCGCCGGTCAACAGGTGACGATGCGGCGCAAGCACCGCATCGTCGTCCCCGCGAAAGCGGGGATCCAGTGATCGTCAACGGCGCTGGATTCCCGCTTTCGCGGGAATGACGGGCCGGCGCGTGCCTCTCTCCCGCCGCGAGGGGCGCGCCTGATGTCGCTGTCGCGCCGCGAATTCCTGCAGGTGCTGGCGAGCGCGGCTGCGGCAGGGTTCGCGCTGGACGCACGCACGCAATCGCAAGCCTCCGCGTACTACGACCTGCCGCGTTTCGGCAACGTGTCTCTCCTGCACTTCACCGATACTCACGCGCAGCTGCTGCCGATGCACTTTCGCGAGCCGAGCGCCAATATCGGCGTGGCCGCAAGCGCGAACCGCCCGCCCCACCTCGTCGGCGAGGCGCTGCTGCGGCGCTTCGGCATTCTCCCGGGCAGCCGCGCGGCGTACGCCTTCACGCACCTCGACTTCGCCGCCGCAGCGCGGCGCTACGGCAAGGTCGGCGGCTACGCGCATCTGGCGACGCTGGTGAAGAAACTGCGCGCCGAAAGGAGCGCATCGCTGCTCCTCGACGGAGGAGACAGCTGGCAGGGTTCGGCGACTTCGCTGTGGACGCGCGGCCAGGACATGGTAGACGCGCAGAAGCTGCTCGGGGTCGAGCTCACCACCGGGCACTGGGAATTCACCTACGGCGCGGCCCGCGTCCGGGAGGTCGTCGAGAAAGACTACGCCGGCAAGATCGAATTCCTCGCGCAGAACGTCGAGACCAATGACTTTGGCGACCCGGTGTTCCCGCCGTACGCGCTGCGCAGCCTGGGCGGAGTGCCGGTCGCGGTCATCGGCCAGGCGTTCCCTTACACGCCCGTCGCCAATCCGCGCCGCTTCGTCGCAGAGTGGAAGTTCGGCATCCAGGAGGCGCGCCTGCAGAGCCTGGTGCGCGAAGTGCGCGCCAGGGGAGCGCAGCTGGTGGCGCTGCTCTCGCATAACGGAATGGACGTCGACCTGAAGCTCGCCTCCCGCGTCAGCGGCATCGACGTCATCCTCGGCGGACACACGCACGACGGCGTGCCGAAGCCCCTGGTGGTAGCCAACGCTTCCGGGAAAACGCTGGTCACCAACGCCGGTTGCAACGGCAAGTTCCTCGCGGTGCTCGACCTGGAAGTGAAGGGCGGCCGCATGGCCGACTACCGCTACCGGCTGCTGCCGGTGTTCGCCGACCTGCTTCCCGCCGATCCCGAGATGGCGCGGCTGATCGAATCGGCGCGCGCGCCCTACGCCGAGCGGCTCGCCGAGCCCCTCGCGGTGACCGAAGCGCTCCTGTACCGCCGCGGCAATTTCAACGGCTCCTTCGACCAGCTGATGCTCGATGCGCTGCTCGCGGTCAAGGACGCGGAGATCGCCTTTTCGCCGGGATTCCGCTGGGGCACGACGCTGCTCCCGGGGGAGGCGATCACGCTCGAGCAGGTCATGAACCAGACGGCGATCACCTACCCTCAGACCACGCTCGCAGAGCTGAGCGGCGCGGCGATCAAGGCTACCCTCGAGGACGTGTGCGACAACCTGTTCAATCCGGATCCCTACTTCCAGCAGGGCGGAGACATGGTGCGGGTCGGCGGCATGAGCTACAGCTGCCGGCCGGGCGCCGCGATGGGCAGGCGCATCGCCGACATGCGCCTGGGCGGCAAGCCGCTCGAGTCCGGAAAACTCTACAAGGTGGCGAGCTGGGCCCCGGTGGCGGACGCGCCATCGGGCGCGGGCGAGCCTGCATGGGAAGTGCTGACCCGCTACCTGCGGGCGCAGAAGACCATCAAGCCGGCCCGGCTCAATCTGCCGCGTATCCTCGGCCTCGAAGGCAATGCCGGCATCGCCTGACGGGACTTGATACTCCCGCCCGCACCCTCGGTATTCCAGGGGAACCGCCGGGCTCTTCGGGGTAATTCTTCGGAGTATAATTCGCCGCTTGTCGGAGGTGCCATGCCGATCTACGAATATCGTTGCTCGTCCTGCGGTTTCCAGAAGGAATTCCTGCAGAAGGTCACCGATCCGCTGAAGACCGTCTGCCCGGAGTGCAACAAGCAAACTTTTTCCAAGATGCTCACGGCGGCGGGATTCAAGCTCAAGGGCAGCGGCTGGTATGCGACCGACTTCAGGAACAGCGGCGCCAAACCGGCGGCGAGGTCGGATGCCAAGAGCACAACGACAGCCGGCGGCAATGACAAGAGCAGCACGCCGACCTCCGACGGCAAGGACAAGAGCAGCACGCCGACCTCCGACGGCAAGGACAAGAGCAGTACGACGACATCCGATGGCAAGGACAAAGGCAGCACGAAATCCGACGCGAAGTCCGATGCCCAATCCGGCGGCAAGTCCGAAAGCAAGACCGAGTCGAAATCCGAAGCCGTCAGTAGCCGAGCAGACGTTCGTCCGTAGCGTGGAACGCCGCCGAGAAGCGGGCGGCGCCCGATGAAGAAATACCTCATCACCGGACTTCTCATCTGGATCCCGCTGGCGATTACCGTCTGGGTGCTCGACCTCATCGTCGGCACGATGGGTCAGTCGCTGCTGCTGTTGCCTCCCCAGTACCAGCCGCAGGCGCTGTTCGGGTACCAGATTCCC
>JBGPTG010000360.1:0-3521 GCA_041490545.1 Gammaproteobacteria bacterium | reverse complement strand
TTCACTTCCGCCTGCACCCAGCGATCCTTCATCGCCATGTGCAGCATGAAGGGACGGTGCAGGTTCTTCACCTCGCGGATGCGGTGCTCGATGTAGGTGCCGTAGTAGGCGACCGCGCAGTCGATGTCGGTGCGGCAGCACATGAGATAGCAGAGCTTGCCGCCGAGGCAGTAGCCGACCGACCCCACCTTGCCGTTGCAGCCGGGCAGCGTCCTGAGAAACGCTGCCGTGTCCTCCATGTCGCGCACGCCGAGGTCGTAGTCGAAGTCGTAGTACAGGTCGAAGGCCTTCTTCACGTCCTCGGGATTGCGGTCGTAGAGCTCGACACCCGGCTCCTGGCGCCAGAAGAGATCCGGCACCAGGCAGACAAAACCCGCCTCGGCGAATTCCTGCGCGTGGCGGCGCATGGTGTCGTTCACGCCCCAGATTTCCATGATGGCGACGACCGCCCCGGCGGGCGTGCGCTCAGGGTACGCAACGTGCGCGCCCATCTCGCCGTCGCGCAGGCGCACGCGGATGTTTTCAGTGCGGAGCATGGGTTCAGTTCAGCTTGAGCAGCGCGCGCGCGTTGCCGGAAAAGATGCGGTCCTTCTCGGCCCTTGCGATCTCCAGGCCGTTCACCGCGTTCACCGTCTCGCGGATCAGCATGCGCCCTTGCTCGGCGTCGAAAGGCGCGTCGGTCGCGAACAGGCAATGCCCGGTGCCGAAGAAGGCGTGGCCGCAGCGCGTCGCCGCGACCGAGCCGTTGAGCGAGGTATCGGCGTAGAGCATCTTGTAGTACTCGGCGGGACGCTTGCGGATCCCCGCCTTTTTCGCCACGGGATTCTCGTCGGTCTTGCCGTGGAAGATCTGGTCGAAGCCCAGGTCGATCTTTCCGGCGTAGAACGGCACCATGCCGCCCATGTGGTGGGTGATGATCTTCAGGCCGGGAAGTTCGTCGTAGATTCCGGAGAAAATGAGCCGCGTCACGCACGCGGTGGTCTCATACGGCCAGCCGAAGGTGAACCAGATCTCGTTCTCGGAAGTCTTCTCTGTGGCGTAGTCGGCGAACTGCGGCCCGCGTATCGGGTGGATCCACACCGGCAGGTCGTGCCGCGCCATGTTCTGGAAAATGGGACGGAACTCGGGCGCCGACAGCGGCTTGCCGAGCACGTTGGTGAAAATCTGGATGCCTTTCGCGCCCAGCTCGCCGATCGCGCGGTCGGTCTCGCGCACGCAGGCTTCCACGTTGTTCATCGGCATCGAGGCGATGAAGGTCGGAAACCGGTCCGGGTACTTGGCGCACAGTTCGGCCAGGCCGTCGTTGGCGATGCGCGCGAGTTCCGGGGTCTTGTCCGGCGGCCCGAGCATTTCTATCGGCGGGTTGGCGAGCGACAGCACCTGCTGCATTCCTTCGAACTCGTCGAGCATGCGCAGCCGTGCATCCACGTCCCAAAGCGTCGGCAGCTCGGGAAACGCCGACAGCGCGATGTGCCCGGGCACCAGGGTCGAGAGGCGCTCGAAGATGCTCTTCGGCATGAAGTGATTGAACACGTCGATGATCACGATGATTCCCTCAGTCGATGCTGATGTGCATCTCGCGTATCGCCAGCGTCCACTTGGCGATGTCCGCCTTGAGGAACGCGGCGAACTCTTCCGGGGTGCTCGAGCCGAGCTCGATGCCCTGACTGCGCGTGCGCTCCTTCATCTCGGGCAACGCCAGGACGCGCACCGTTTCCGCATTGAGCCTGGCGACGATCTCCTTCGCCGTGCCGGCGGGCGCGAGGAGGCCGTACCAGGTGTCGATGTCGATCGGATAGCCCAGTTCCGCGAGCGTCGGGATGCCGGTCGCGAGCGGCGAGCGCTTCGAGCTCGCCACCGCGAGGCCGGTGAGCCGGCCGGCTTGCACCTGGGGCAATGGCAGGAGGATGACGTTGAACGCGATCGAGACTTCGCCCGCGAGCAGCGCGGCGGCCGTGGGCGCCGCGCCTTTGTAAGGCACGTGCACGATGTCGATCCCGGCCATGCGCTTCAACTGTTCGGCGGCGAGGTGCTGCGGGCTGCCGTTGCCGTTGGATGCGTAGCTGAGTTTCCCAGGATTCGCCCTGGCGTACTGGATGAGTTCAGCGACGCTTTTCACCGGCACCTTGGGATGCGCCGCGAGCAAGTTGGGCTGGGTGGCGACGCGCGAGATCGCCTCGAAGTCCTTCACCGGATCGTAGGGCAGCTTCGGGTAGAGGCCCACGTTCAGCGCGAGCGGACTGTTGCCCCCCATGAGCAGCGTGTAGCCATCGGGCGCAGCCTTGGCGACGGCGTCGGTGCCGATGTTGCCGTTCGCGCCGGACTTGTTCTCAACGACCACCGGCTGGCCGAAGGTCTTCGACATCTCGACGCCGAGCAGGCGCGCGAGAAAATCGTAGCCGCCGCCGGCGGGGAAGGGCGCGATGATGTGGATCGGCCGGTTGGGATAAGCCTGCGCCGGCGCGTTCGGGCTCAGGCCTGCGAGCAGGGCGGATAGCAACGCGGTTGCAAAGCTCGCCCCATTGGTGCTGCGTTTCATCGGGTTCTCCCGGATTTTCTGGATGGATGATCGCGGTCGAATCCGCGATCGGATAACATCGCGAACTATGACTCAAATTCACGCTTCTGTCAGCGCCAAAAGTTTGCTCCTGGCGGGATCGCTGGCCGTCGCCGGCGCCGTGCTGCCGGGATTCTCAGCCGCGCAGGACTATCCGGTGAAGCCCGTGCGCATCGTCGTGCCGTTCGCCGCGGGCGGCCCGAACGAAATCGTCGCGCGCCTCGTGGGCCAGAAGCTCGCCGACGCCTTCGGCCAGCCGTTCATCGTCGAGAGCCGCCCCGGCGCCGGCGGCAATATCGGCACCGATTTCGTCGCGAAGAGCGCGCCTGACGGCTATACGCTCCTCTCCGCCGGGCCGGGGAGCCTGGTCATCAATCCGCTGCTCGGCAGCGTGCCTTACGACACGGCGCGGGATTTCGCGCCGGTGAGTCTGATGGCGACCGCGCCCAACGTGCTCGTGGTGCATCCTTCGGTGCCCGCAAACTCGGTGAAGGAACTGATAGCCCTCGCGCGCTCGCGTCCCGGCGAGCTCAACTACGCCTCGGGCGGCGCAGGTAGCACGCCGCACCTGGCGGCGGCGCTGTTTACGGCGATGGCCGGAATCCGCATCGCGCACGTGCCCTACAAGGGCACGGGGCCGGCCGTCACCGATCTTCTCGGCGGCCAGGTGCAAATGGCGGTCCTTGGCATCCCGACCGTGCTGCCGCATATCAGATCCGGAAAGCTGCGCGCGCTCGCCGTGACCGGCAGGCGGCGCTCATTGCAGCTGCCGGAAGTGCCGACGGTCGACGAGGCCGGCGTGAGCGGATACGAAGTGAGCCCGTGGTACGGGCTGCTCGCTCCGGCGGCGACGCCGCGCGAAATCGTCGCGCGCCTGAGCGCCGAGGTCACGAGAATTCTGCACAGCGCCGAGTTGCGGGAAAAGCTCGCGGCGCAGGGCGCCGAGCCCGCGGGTAGCACGCCC
>JBGPTG010000359.1:0-3532 GCA_041490545.1 Gammaproteobacteria bacterium | reverse complement strand
CCAGACTTCTCCGGACATCACCGCTTCGAGGGGCGATCCCGGCACCTCTATCTGGAGGTCCATTCGTCGCTGGTGACCGCGATCTACGATACTGCAGTGAGTTCCTGCAGAGCCCACCAGGAATCGCGCCACCTCTTCGATAGGTTTCTGCGTCGCTGAAAGGCCGATCCGCTGCAGGCGCCGCCCACACACGTGGTCGAGTCGCTCGAGCGAGAGCGCCAGGTGCGCCCCGCGGCGGGATTCGAGCACGGCATGGATTTCGTCCACAATCACCACCCGCGCGCTCCTGAGCATCTCTCGCGAGCGCTTCGCCGTGAGCAGCAGGTAAAGCGACTCGGGCGTCGTCACCAGGATGTGGGGCGGGTTGCGCAGCATCGCCGCGCGTTCGACCTGCGGCGTATCGCCGCTTCTTACGGCGGCCGTGATACGCACCGGTGAAAATCCCATGAGCTCGGCGAGATGGCGAATTTCCCGGCGCGGCTCTGCGAGATTCTTGTGAATGTCTGCCGAAAGCGCCTTCAGCGGCGACACGTAGACCACGCGCACTTCATCCTGTAACGCTCCGCCCTCGAGGCTTTCCCGCAGCAACGCATCGATCGAGGTCAGGAACGCGGCCAGGGTCTTGCCCGAACCGGTGGGCGCGGCAATCAGTGCATGTCCGCCCGAGCGGATGGCCCGCCAGCCTTCGAGCTGCGCCGCGGTGGGAGACAGTACCTGCCCGCCGTTCTCGGCAGTCTCCCTGAAGCGCGTTTCCCACCAGCGCCGGAGGATCGGGTGGAATTCAGCAGGCAGCACGGATCAAATATACGCCGAATAGGTCGCGCTACGTACCCCGGGCCAAGGCGATTCAGTGCGGTCAACTCCCCGGGAGCGCGGCTCAGGGGGACCGAGCCGTCCTGGTATTTCCGCTCACGGCGGTCATGAGTTTCCCGTACTGCCGAAGCCACCGGCACCACGCGAACTGGCTGCAAACTCCTCAACCACATTCAGCTTTACCTGCACGACTGGCACAACCACCAGCTGAGCTATGCGCTCCAGCGGCTGGATAGTGAATGCCGCCGCCGAACGGTTCCATACCGACACCATGACCTGTCCCTGGTAATCGGAATCGATCAGGCCCACCAGATTGCCCAGGACGATACCGTGCTTGTGCCCCAGGCCGGAACGCGGCAAGACCATTGCGGCCAGCCCTGAATCGCCAAGGTGTATGGCGATTCCGCTCGGTACCAGTTTCGCGGCGCCGGCTGCCAGCGTCAGGGGTTTTTCGATGCAGGCGCGAAGGTCCAGACCGGCGGCCCCGGGAGTTGCATACTGCGGAAATGATTCGCGCAGCCGCGCATCGAGGATCTTGACGTCGATATTCTTCAAGCGAATCGCCGCCTCAGCGCCGCGGCAGCATCTTCGCGATGTGCTCGATCAACTGGCGCGCCAGCACGATCTTCGGTGCGAGCGGCAGCTCGTGCACGCCGTTCTCGTCGAAGAGCGTGAGAGCGTTGGTGTCCTTCCCGAAGGTTTCGTGCGCCAGGTTCGCGGCGAGAAGGGGGATCCCCTTCTTTTTGCGCTTCGCCTGCGCGTTTGCTTTCAGGTCCTCGGTCTCGGCGGCGAATCCGACGCAAAACGGCCCCTCGCGGAGCGCCGCGACCTCGCCGAGAATGTCGGGGTTGGGCGCAAGCTCGAGCTTGAGGTTTCCGTTGCCGCGCTTGATCTTGTGCAGTTTGGGGTCGACCGGATGGTAGTCGGCGACCGCCGCGACGGAGATGAATACATCGGCCTTCTTCGCCATCGCCATCACTGCCTTGTGCATTTCGCGCGCGGTTATCACGTCCACGCGCTCCACGCCCACCGGAGCCGCCAGCGCCGTTGCGCCGGACACAAGTGTCACCTCCGCGCCAGCCTCTACCGCCGCCTGCGCGACTGCGTAGCCCATCTTGCCCGAACTCTGGTTGGTGACCCCGCGCACCGTATCGATCGGCTCATAAGTCGGTCCTGCCGTGATCAGGACTTTTTTTTTCAAGAGAGCCTTGGGTCCGAGCGCGCTCGCGACTTCGGCGAATATCCTCTCGGGCTCGAGCATGCGCCCCATACCGCCCTCGCGGTCGGCATGGTCGCCCTCCGTCGGGCCGAGGATACCGACGCCGTCAGCGCGCAGGCGCTCGACGTTGCGCTGCGTCGCCGCGTTCTGCCACATCTCCACGTTCATCGCCGGCGCGACCATGAGAGGGCAGCGGCGCGCGAGGCACAAGGCCGAGAGCAGATCGTCGGCGAGCCCATTCGCGAGCTTCGCGAGAAAATCGGTCGTGGCGGGCGCGACCACGATGATGTCACGGTCGCGAGACAGCTCAATGTGCCCCATGCTGTCGGGCACGCGCGGGTCCCACATGTCCGTGTACGCGGGCTTGCTGGACAGCGCCTGCAGCGTCATCGGAGTGATGAAACGGCAGGCGGCCTCGGTCATGGCGACGCGTACGTCGGCGCCCGCCTTCACGAACAGGCGCGTCAGTTCGGCCGCCTTGTACGCGGCGATCCCACCCGTGATTCCCAGCAGAATCTTTTTTCCGGAAACGTCGGTCATCGCAAGAAAGGAACAGTGCGTTAAGCCGCAAAACGAGGATTTTAAGCGAATTCCATGGCCATCACCGACTGGCCCCTTAAGGAACGCCCACGCGAGCGGCTGCTCGCGCTCGGGGCGGGGTCTCTTGCCGACGCCGAGCTCCTGGCTATTCTCCTGCGCACGGGAATCAAGGGCAGCAGCGCAGTGGATCTGGCGCGACAACTGCTCGGCCGCTTCGGCTCGTTGAGTGCGTTATTCTCAGCAGAGAATCTCGGAAAAACTCCCGGACTGGGCAGCGCCAAGCTCGCGCAGATCCAAGCGGCACTGGAATTGGCACGACGCGCCCTGAAGGAGGAACTTACGATTCACGATGTCCTATCATCGCCCGGCGCGGTCCGCGACTACCTGCGGCTGTCGCTTGCGGGCCGCGGTCACGAGGTGTTCCTCGTGCTGTTGCTGGACGCTCAGCACCGCGTCGTTGCCGCCGAAGAACTTTTCCGGGGCACCCTCACGCAGACAAGCGTCTACCCGCGCGAGGTCGTGAAGTGCGCATTGAAACACAACGCGGCAGCAGTGATTTTCGCGCACAACCATCCTTCCGGCGTTGCCGAACCCAGCCATGCCGATGAGATTCTGACGCGCTCGCTCAAGGCGGCGCTGGCCCTGGTGGATATCCAGGTGCTGGACCACTTTATCGTCGCCGGAACCCGAACCATGTCATTTGCGGAGCGTGGATTGATCTAGAAGCCTTATTCCACTCGCCGGACGTGCAGGCGGCGCCGGTTGCAGTAATTCAGCCGAGCCGGAGCAAGCCCCCCTCCGCTCATTCTCGTATCCTGAGCTTGATACACATCGGCGACCCGCCTATAATTCGCCCTTTTCCGCGGGAGCAGTCCATGGCACGAGTCTGCCAGATCACGGGCAAGACGCCCCAGGTGGGAAATCATGTTTCCCACGCCAACAACAAGACCAAGCGCCGTT
>JBGPTG010000358.1:0-3632 GCA_041490545.1 Gammaproteobacteria bacterium | reverse complement strand
TTTCTCCTTCTCAACACGGGGAGCGAAGCGATCGCGTCCAAAAGCGGCCTCGTCACCACCTGCGCAGCGGAAGCCCCGATCAAACAATTCGCGCTCGAGGGAAGCGTCTTCATCGGCGGGGCGGTGGTGCAGTGGCTGCGCGACGGCCTGCGCATCATCAAGAAGGCGGTGGAGGTGGAAAAGCTCGCGGCGAGCGTGCGCGACTCGGGCGGCGTGGTCTTCGTTCCGGGATTCGCGGGCCTGGGCGCCCCCCACTGGGACCCCTACGCACGCGGCACCATCGTCGGCTTGACGCGTGGATCGAACGCCGGCCACATCGCGCGCGCCGCTCTGGAATCGATCGCCTTCCAGTCGGCTGAGCTGCTGCACGCCATGGAGCAGGACTCCGGGCGCTCGTCTAAGGAACTGCGCGTCGACGGCGGCGCCGCAGCGAACGATTTGCTTTTGCAATTCCAGGCGGACCTGCTCGGCGTACCGGTCGTGCGCCCGCGCGTACTCGAGACCACCGCGCTCGGCGCGGCTTACCTTGCCGGTTTAGCTACCGGCGTGTGGACCAGCCGCGAGCAAATCGCGAAACAATGGAAAGTTGCGAAACGATTTGAGCCGAAAATGAAACGCGAAGAGGCGGAGCGGCGGATGGAAGAGTGGAAGCGCGCCCTCGATCGGGCTAGGGGTTGGGGGAAGGGGTGATGGTGGGCCGCTGAGATCGACTGGGCGACGCGCTTCCAGTGCGCGATCATGGGGATGCTCGTCGCAGCGCGCGCTGGAGCGCGCCAAAGGGTGGCAGGACTCCTGACTCGCGCGCGTGCTGCGCGGCCGGCGCCGTTCAGAACTGGTAGCTCAGCCTAACGCCCGCACTGACGATTTTCTCGCTGACTTGGTACGCCGTCGCGGCGCTGCTGGTGGCAAAGTCGAAGTTGTAGCGCTGGCCTCTGATGTCGCCGGTAATTCCCCACGCCGGGGTGAATTTGTACGTATAAGCGACGCTCAAGCTGTAACCAAGGGTCACGTCGGCGTGATTGTTGTAGGTGTTATCGTCCTTCCATCTGCCGTTCATGAATGCAATGGCTGCACTTCCGCTGATCTGACCGCCCAAGGCAGGCATCCCGGTCCCTACCCCTACGAAAATGCCCTTGCTCTGGAAAATGTCCTTCGAGAAATTGATAGTGAAGGGAGTGGTTGCGCCCTTGGGAGCGTTAAGAGTCGTGGTGCCTTGGGTATATCCACCGAAACCCGAAACGGATACACCTTGCCCAAAGGTATGGCTGTAGCCACCCGTCAGCGTGAAGGTATCGCGAGAGAACTTCTGCTCTTGGCTAGTCTCGTCTGTCCATAGGTCGTGATGGGCACTGAGACTTTCTTGCCCCGACACATCGACGTAGATTCCCTTGGGCGAAATCCAGGAAAACCCAACATTGGCCGCCGTGTACTTTGACTTTGCCGTCTTGTTCCGATAGCCATTCGGGGCATTGTTATCGAACGAAATGCTGTAGCTGGTCGGCGCAACACCCGTGTACAAACGAAAAGTGTTCTGCGCCTGCGCCGCGACTGGCATGAGGATTCCGGCAGCGACGCAAATCGATATGCCTAACCCGAATTTGCCTGCGTTCATGGTGGTCACCCCCTAGGGTTTCGATTGTGCCAGCTTTCGGTCCCTGGTGGAATGCTCCGACCGCCGGGCGACGCCTACGCGGTCCCGCCCACCGTGAGCCCGTCGATGCGCAGCGTCGGCTGGCCCACCCCGACCGGGACGCTCTGGCCTTCCTTGCCGCAGGTCCCCACGCCGGAATCCAGTTCCAGGTCGTTGCCGATCATCGACACGCGCTTGAGCACGTCCGGACCGTTGCCGATGAGGGTCGCGCCCTTGACCGGATGGGTGAGCTTGCCGTTTTCTATCAGGTACGCCTCCGAGGCGGAGAAGACGAATTTTCCGCTGGTGATGTCCACTTGTCCGCCGCCGAAGTTGACCGCGTACAGGCCCTTCTTCACCGAGGCGAGGATCTCCTTCGGATCCTTGTCGCCGTTCAGCATATAAGTATTGGTCATGCGCGGCATCACCACGTGCGCGAACGACTCGCGACGGCCATTGCCGGTGACCGGGACGCCCATGAGGCGGGCGTTGAGGCTGTCCTGCATGTAGCCGCGCAGCACGCCATCCTCGATCAGCGTGTTGCATTGCGTGGGGTTGCCTTCGTCGTCGATGTTGAGGGATCCGCGCCGGCCGGGCATGGTGCCGTTGTCCACGACGGTGACTCCGCGAGCCGCGACTTTTTTTCCGATCTTCCCGCGGAAGGCAGAGGAGCCTTTGCGGTTGAAGTCCCCTTCGAGGCCGTGACCGATAGCCTCGTGCAACAACACGCCCGGCCAGCCGGGTCCGAGCACCACGGTCATGGTGCCCGCAGGCGCCGGACGCGATTCGAGATTGACGAGCGCCTGGTCGACCGCGTGTTTCGCGTACTCCTGCAGCCGCTCTCCGGTGAAATGGCTGTAGTCGCTGCGCCCGCCGCCGCCGGCTGTGCCCTGCTCACGCCGGCCGTTTTGCTCGACGATCACCTGCACCGAAAGGCGCACAAGCGGGCGAACGTCGGCCGCCTGGACACCGTCCGAGCGCGCTACCAGCACCACTTCGTATTCCGCAGCGAGGCTTGCCATGACCTGGATGACGCGCGGGTCGCGCGCGCGGCAGAGTTGCTCCAGCCGCTCGAGCAGCTTCACTTTCTGTGTTCCTTCGAGCGAGGCGAGCGGATCGATCGGCTGATAGAGCTGGAGGGCGGAGCCTTTGCGCACCGCCACCGGGTGGCGATTCCCGCCACTCGCCGCGATGGCGCGCGTCGCCTTTGCCGCATCCTCGAGCGCCGGCAGGCTGATTTCATCCGAGTACGCGAATGCGGTTTTCTCCCCGGCGATGGCGCGCACGCCCACGCCCTGGTCGATGCTGAAGCTGCCCGACTTGACGATGCCTTCCTCCAGACTCCAGCTCTCGGAGCGTGTGTACTGGAAGTAGAGATCAGCGTAGTCGAGACGGTGCGAGAGCAGCGAACCGAACACGCCGGCGAGCTTGCCGGCCTCCAGATCGTGCGGCGCGAGCAGGCAGGACTGCGCGGTTGAAAATATCTGCTCGGGTGCGTTCATAGGTAGGATTCTCGCATGTGGCGCCGGCTAGGGTGCAATTCAAGCCGGCACCCCGGATTTGCCGGAACCTAGATTCTCCGGTGCTCCAGCGCCGGCAGGCTGGTGCGCATCTTCGCCTGGAACGCCGGGTCGATTTCCGCGAGCACAACGCCGGATTCGACGGCGCGCTCGGCGACGACCTTACCCCACGGATCGACAATCATGGTGTGGCCGTGCGTCTGCCTGCCGCTCGCGTGCCGGCCGCCCTGGGCCGGAGCGATCACCCAGGCGAGATTTTCGATGGCGCGCGCGCGCAGCAGGATCTCCCAGTGCGCCCGCCCGGTGGTGGCGGTGAAGGCGGAGGGCACCAGGATGATGTTCACCGGCGCGAGCGCGCGGTACAGCTCGGGAAAGCGCACGTCGTAGCATAGGGAGAGCGCGATGCGGCCGAAGGGAGAATCGATCGCCTTCGCTTCGCGCCCGGCTTCGATCGTGCTCGACTCGTCGAACCGCTCGGTTCC
>JBGPTG010000357.1:0-3651 GCA_041490545.1 Gammaproteobacteria bacterium | reverse complement strand
GGCAATTTCGGCCAGTCGGCCTATGGCGCGGCCAAGGCCGGCCTGATCGGGTTGACCCGGGTCGTCGCTCACGATCTGGCGCGATCCGGGATCAACTGCAATGCAGTCGCGCCTTTCGCGGCAACGCGAGTAACCGAGAGCATCAAACCGGCGAACGACGCCCAGGCCGCGTACCGGGACAAGGCCTTGCAGGTTCCGGCACGCTATGTGGCGAGGCTGGTCAGTTTCCTCGCTTCCCCCGCGGCCAGCGCGATTTCCGGACAACTCTTCGGCGTGCGTGGTCGTGAGGTCTTCATTTTTTCCCAGCCACGCCCGGTGTCGAAGCTGCTGCAGCCCGCTGGAGGTTACGATCTCGACGGGCTCGCCGCCGGCATCAGGGCGCTGGAACCCTATTACTCCGATCTCGTCACCGACCTGGAAGCGTTCAGCGCAGACCCGGTCTTGTAACCAGTCAATATCGAGGAGTGCATCTATGGCAGCCTATCCGGAGGTCAGGACCGCGGAAGAATTCAGGAAGCAGCCCGAGGAATATCAGGCCGCGGTGAAGAAAATACTCGTAAGCCATGCGATCAACGAGCTGTACGGGGCGCAGGTCTTCGACGAACCCGCGATCAAGTTCGCGCCCACGCCGTACGCAAAATGGCTCACCTGCCGTGTCGCGATGGAGGAATACCATCACCACGTGCGTTTCAAGGGGCTGGCCGACGAGGTCGGTGTGCCGGCAGAGCACATGGACACGAGGAACAAGAAGCCGCTCAGCATATTTGAATTTCCCCTGAAGTCCTGGGAAGAGTTCTGCGTCATCAAGCTGCTCGCCGACCTGGCCGAAATCCTGCAGGTGGAGGATCTCCTGCACTGCAGCTACCTCCCCTTGCGAAACGTGGCGCGGACCACCATGCCCGAGGAAAAATTCCATGCCCAGTTCGGTCGCGATTTCTGCACTGAGCTCGTCAAGACACCCGATGGAAAAACCAGGGTGCAGGACGCGATCAACCGCTATTTTCCGTACCTCCCGCACTTCTTCGGGGCAGCCAATTCGAAGAACAACGAGATGTACAGGAAATTCAGCCTGAAACAGCGCAAGAACGACGAGATGCGGGCTGACTACCTGAACCGTGTGAAGGATCTGCTGGACGGTCTCGGTCTGAACATGCCGGCGCTTCCGCAAGCTGCGTGAGAATCGATGGCCGGGCATCCGTTCATGCGAAAATATGCCCTTTTCTGCGGGGGCCTCTGGGCGTGTACGGCAATCGATTCGCGATCTTTTGGGCGGTTATTCCTGAATTTGCCTGAGGCCGCCCGGAGTTGAGCTGGCAGGAGGGGATCAGTCCTCTCGATCATCAACGATATGAGGATTTGACAATGAAAATGGAATTCGTCATCAGCAGCTGGGATATTCCTTCGCTGCCCATCGTCGGCTCGAACGCGCGATTTCCGGTGCGCCGTATTTTCTGCGTCGGCCGCAACTACGTCGAGCATCAGAAGGAGATGGGCGGGGACGGCCGCGAGCAGCCGTTCTTCTTCATGAAGTCCGCACACGATCTTGTCCCCGAAGGCGGTTCGATCCACTATCCGCCGATGACGAGCAACTACCACTGGGAAACCGAGATGATCGCGGTCATCGGCACCAGGGGCTACAAGATCTCCGCAGCCAAAGCCAACGACCACATCTGGGGCTACGCGATCGGCCTCGACATGACACGGCGCGATCTTCAGCAGGCTGGCAAGGACAAGGGCCGCCCCTGGACTTTCGGCAAGGATTTCGACCAGTCTGCGCCCGCCGGACCGATCACTCCCGCTGCCAAGATTGGCCATCCGAAAAAAGGCAAGCTCTGGCTGAAAGTGAACGGAGAATCCCGCCAGACCTCCGATATCGACCAGATGATCTGGAGCGTGCCCGAGCAGATCGCCTTTCTCACGCAGTACTACACCATTGAGGCAGGCGACCTGATCATGACCGGTACGCCTGCCGGCGTCGGTGCCGCCAAGGCCGGCGACGAGCTGGTGGCGGGCATCGAAGGTCTGGGTGAACTGCGGGTCAAGATTCTGCCGCCGCTGGCATAACCCCAAGGTGCCGCAACGCAGGCAGGACGGGCGGCAGGGGAGCCCGTCGCAATGAGCGCGCTCGACGCTTTTTTTCGCCCGAAAAGCGTTGCGGTGGTCGGCGCTGCCGAGCGCGAAACCAGTGCCGGCGGCGCCGTTTTGCGCAACGCCCGGGTCTCCGGTTACCGCGGCCGCCTCATCCCTGTCAATCAGAAAGGCGGCGAGATTTTCGGTCTCGCTGCAAGGACCTCTTTGCGCGAAATCGATCCGCCCGCGGATCTCGTCGTGGTCGTCGTGCGGCCGGATCTTATCCTGGACGTGGTTCGCGAAGCCGGCGCAACGGGACACAAGCGCGTGCTGATCCTCCCGGGCGGTTTCGCCGAAGCCGGGAAAGAAGGCATGGAGCGGGATGCCGAACTACGGCGGATTGCGTCCAGTCACGGCATCACCGTCGCCGGCCCCAATTGCGCCGGGGTAATCGATCAGCTCGACGGCGCATTTCCGTTCGCCGCCACTTTCCTGCGCGACATGCCTCGCGGCGGCGGCGTCGCATTCGTTTCGCAGTCAGGGGCAATCGCCGAACAGGTCATCGCCAAGAGCCATGAGATGGGTCTGCCGATCGGCGCCCTGGTGTCGGTGGGCAACGCCATGCATCTGGGGGTCACCGAATACCTGCAGCACTACGGGGCGGACGACCGCTGCAGCGTCGTCGCCCTCTACGTGGAGTCGTTCGGAGACCTCCGGCGATTCGCGTCTGTCGCGCGTGAGGTGGCGCGCAGGAAACCGGTTGTCGCCCTGGTGGGCGGGCGCTCCGCTGCCGGTGTAGGCGCCGTCAGCCGTCACACCGGAGGAATCGCTCTCGAGGACACAGTACTGGATACCATGCTCGCCGGCTGCGGGGTCATGCGCGTCTCGTCATTGCGGCGACTTCTTATCGCCTGCAAGGGACTGGGGGCCTTTCCGAAGGGCATCGGCAAACGAGTATTGCTGCTCTCAAACTCTGGCGGCCCCGGGGTACTTACTGCCGACAGCGCTGCCCACGAAGGGCTACTGATGCCGGAATTGCCGGCGGCGCTCGCCGAATCGCTGCGATCCCTGCTGCCAGGCGAGGCTGCGGTGGCCAATCCGCTGGATCTGCTCGCAGATGCGCGCGAAGACCGTTTTGGGGAGACGCTAAGGCTGGTGCTCGAACACGGACGGGACACTTTCGACGCGGTTCTCATGCTGCACGTGGTCCCGTTCATGGTAGACGCTACGCCGGTGGTTGCACGCCTCGCCGGAATGGCAAAGCAGGCCGGCCTGCCCGTCATGCACTCCATGATGGGCACGCTACCCTCCAGGAAGGACTGGTTCGAGACTTTGGAATCAGCAGGCGTGCCCGCGTTCGACGATGCCGAGGAGATGGCCGCCGCAGCCGGGATCGCGGCGCGTTATCGGGAGTTGTCGCAGGCACTGATGCAAAACTAGCCGATTCTTGTCCACGCTAGGAGGTCCGCTTGACCATCAAACGATTTCAGCCCGGAAAGCTTTTCAGCGCCGCCGTCGAACACAACGGAGTCATCTACGTTGCAGGCCAGGTCGCCGAAGATCTCAGTCAGGGAATACGGC
>JBGPTG010000356.1:0-3656 GCA_041490545.1 Gammaproteobacteria bacterium | reverse complement strand
GGGCGCAGTCTGTTCTCCAATCCCGCGGCGCCGCGAAGCGGCGAAGCACACCCCGAATTCCACGCCCCCGCGAGCCGCCCGCCCGCGACGCCTGTCACCGCGGCCCCACCGGTGCACGCGGCCCCGGGCAACGCTCCTCGCGTGCAAAGCCCGCCGCCGTTCGCGGCTCACGGGCAGGCGGGGAATCACCCTGCTCCGCCGGCGGCAAAAGCGCACGGCGAAGGACGCGGCCGCTGATTTGACGCGACGTATCCCATCGGATACACTCTCCCGGTGATCGAAATCCGCCAGACAGACAGCTACGCTGCCTGGTTCGAGAGACTTCGCGATCGGCAGGCGCGGGCCCGGATTCTCACCCGCATTCGTCGCCTTTCCCTGGGCAATCCCGGCGACGTCGAACCGGTTGGAGAAGGGGTTTCGGAAATGCGGATCGATTATGGGCCGGGGTATCGGGTGTATTTCGTGCAACGCGGTCCGGTGCTGGCGATACTGCTTGCGGGAGGTGACAAACGCACCCAGGCGCGAGACATCAAGACTGCGTTGGAACTGGCAAGAGCGCTTTAGGAGACGTCATGCGCAAGACTCGGACGAAATCGTGGGATGCGGCAGAGCATCTGAAGAGCGATAAAGAAATCGCGGCGTATCTCGAAGCCGCGCTGGAAGACGGGGATCCCGTGCTGGTGGCTGCCGCGCTGGGCGATATCGCCCGCGCCAAGGGAATGACGGAGATCGCGCGGGAAGCGGGGTTGGGGCGCGAAAGTCTTTACAAGGCGCTGTCCCCCGGAGGGAATCCGGAATTCGCGACCATCCTCAAGGTCGTTCGAGCGCTCGGCTTGCGGCTGCACGCCACCGCCGAACACAGCTAGAACGCGCTGTCGGCGCCGCTCCATGAGCGCACTTTCGCGTATCGAACACGTCCGAGCGCGCCTGCGTGCGCACGGTGCCAAGCCCTGCCACGAGGAACACGTGCTAAGGCTGTGGGCGCAGGCGCTGCCGGAGGACAGCGGCCACCGCCGTCCCGAGGACTTTCTCCCGCTCGGTGTCCGCACTGCGTTGCCCGCGCTGTTGACCGAGCTTCAGTCACTCGCTCGCCTACGCTCCGAACATGCGGGCGAAGACGGTTCCGCACGGCTGCTGGTCGAGCTTGCCGACGGCCAGACGGTGGAAAGCGTGCTCCTGCCGCGCGACGGCGTATGCGTCTCGACCCAGGCGGGCTGCGCGGTGGGGTGCGTGTTCTGCATGACGGGACGCGACGGCCTCGCGCGCCAGTTGGGGAGCGCGGAGATCGTCGCGCAGGTGGCGCTCGCCCGCACCCGGCGCGTCGTCAGGAAGGTCGCGTTCATGGGCATGGGCGAGCCGGCGCACAACCTGGACAATGTGCTGGAGGCGATCGAGCTGTTGGGCACGGCGGGCGCGATCGGGCACAAGAACCTGGTGTTTTCGACCGTCGGCGATCGTCGCGTGTTCGAGCGGCTGCCGCTCGGGCGCGTCAAGCCGGCGCTCGCCCTGTCGCTGCATTCGACGCGCGCCGAACTGCGGGCGAAGCTGATGCCGCGCGCACCGCGCATCGATCCTACCGAACTCGTGAAACTGGGCGAACGCTACGCCCGCGCGACGCACTACCCGATCCAGTACCAGTGGACCCTGCTCGAAGGCATCAACGACAACGACGAGGAACTCGATGGTATCGTCGCGTTGCTTGCCGGCAAGTACGCGGTCATGAACCTGATCCTGTACAACACCGTCGCGGGCCTCGAGTTCAAGCGTCCCTCCTGGGAGCGGATGGCAGCGATGACGCGCTCCCTGCATCGGCGCGGCGTCCTGACCAAACTGCGCCATTCGGCCGGGCAGGACGTCGAGGCGGGGTGCGGGCAGTTGCGCGCGCGGGAGATCGGGGTACGCCGCTTGGCGCAGTCAATCCCGGCTAACGGGCCCTTCGACCAGTCTCTGCCTAATCTCAACAGGGAGTGTCGCCAACGCCCGACACCAAAGGTAGTAAGTCTCGCGTAGCGATCTCACAGTCGGCGAACCTTGGCTGCTTCAGCTCGTGACACCTCCGCGTCCCCCTGAGCGACACAGTAAAATCCCCGCATGTTCGCCCGAAAAAAACCGAAGCACTGGCGCTACCTCCGCTACGCCCTCCTCGGCTTCACCCTCCTCGCCGCCAGCTTCACGCTTTATCTCGATATCCGCGTGCGAAACGAATTCGAAGGAAGACGTTTCTCCCTCCCCGCACGCATTTACGCCCGCCCCCTGGAACTCCACACCGGGCGACGCATCACGGAATCGGAAATCATCGGCGAATTGCGCGAGGCCGGTTACCGCGAAGGCGTGCAGGAAGGCGACGGCTGGTTTGCACTCAGCGCAGACGGCCTTGAGATCGCACTCCGGAACTTCGTCTTCTGGGACGGGACTCAAAGCGCGAAGCGCATCCGCGTCGCCTTTGCATCAGGCAGGATCGCGACAGTAAGAGACGCGGAGAACAAAGACCTGCCGCTCGCGCGCCTCGAACCGCTCCCGATCGGCGGCATCTACCCGGCGAACAATGAAGACCGCGTCCTGGTCAGACTGACAGAAGTGCCCAAGCACCTGGTGCAGGCGCTCCTCGCGACCGAAGACCGCGCCTTCTACACGCACCACGGCTACGACCTGCGCGGCATGGCCCGCGCGGCGGCCAGCTTCTTCCGCGGCAAAGGCCTGCAGGGCGGCAGCACGCTGACGCAGCAACTCGTAAAAAACTTCTTCCTCTCCCCCGAGCGCACGCTTCAGCGAAAAATCACCGAGCTCATCATGGCAGTGCTCCTCGAGCTGCACTACAGCAAGGAAGAGATCCTCGAGACCTACCTCAACGAAATTTACCTCGGCCAGGACCGCGACCGCGCCATCCACGGCATCGGCCTCGCGTCGCTGCACTACTTCGGCAAGACCGCCCCGAACCTCACGCTCGCCGAGAGCGCGCTGCTGGTCGGCATGGTGAAGGGCCCGGCGGTCTACGACCCGTACAAACATCCGGACCGCGCGCTCGAGCGGCGCAACCTGGTGCTGCGCGAGACGCGCGCGCAGGGCTTCGCCACGCTGGAAGAGTACGCGCAGGCGCGCGCGGCGAGGCTCGCGCCGAACGCCAAGCCCGCGATGGGCACATCCCCTCACCCGGCCTTTCTCGATCTGGTGCACCGGCAGCTGCGGCGCGACTACGACGAAGCCGACCTGCGCTCCGAGGGCCTGCGGATCTTCACCACGCTGGACCCGCGCGTGCAGAGCACGGCGGAGCACGCCCTCACGCGCAGGCTCGCGCAGTTCGAGAAGGAAAAGCGCTTCGGCGATGCAGGGCTCGAAGGTGCGGTCGTGGTCACCGACACGCAGACGGGCGAAGTGCAGGCGCTGGTGGGCGGGCGCGATCCGCTGTACCGCGGCTTCAACCGCGCCCTGGACGCCGCGCGGCCCGTCGGTTCGCTGCTGAAGCCGGCGATCTACCTCACCGCGCTCGCCGATCCTTCGCGCTATACGCTGGTCACGACGATAGACGACGGGCCCTTCACCTGGAAGAGCCGCGGCGCGCCGGACTGGCAGCCGGCGAACTACGACAGGAAATTCCACGGCGTCGTCCCCTTGCGCGTCGCGCTGTCGCAGTCGTACAACGCCGCCTCGGCGCGCCT
>JBGPTG010000355.1:0-3664 GCA_041490545.1 Gammaproteobacteria bacterium | reverse complement strand
GACTCAACCCCGGCGGGATTCCAACCGCTGCTCGATCGCGATGACGGCGATCGCCGGCGCGCCCGGCGATTCCAGCATGCGATGAAGTTCTGATCGCCCCTTTCCGGGGCGATTTACTCAGTCGCGCGCGAGCCAGGTCTTCGCCTGCTGCAGCTCAGGGCGGGCGTCGCCCTTTCCGGCGAGCTCCATGAGCTTTGCGTAGTAGGCGCGCGCCTTAGCCGCGTCTCCGGCCTGCGCCGCGGCGAGCGCCGCGCCGTAGGTGCCGCGGAAACGGTTCGGATCGTGCACTGCAGACGCCTCGAATTCCTTCAGCGCCTGCGCCGGCTGCTTCAGTTCCAGCAGCATTTCTCCGAGCTGCTCGCGCGCCGGCCCGACGTAACCCGGGGTGACCGTCGCTTTTTCGCTTGCGTCCTGCATGTCGGCGGACTGCAGCATCAGCGCCAGCGCCATCGCTCGCTTGCCTTGCGCAAGCTCAACCCAGGCCTGCGCACCGAGCCGCTGCACCTCGACTTGCCCGGTCCAGTAAGCGTCCTTGCGCTCGGCGAGCGTATCGCGCAACTGCGCGAGCTGCGCCACGTCCTTCTGTGCGGAGTCGGCGTCGCCCGAGCGTGCCGCGCCGACCGCGCGCGCGTAGTGGATCAAGGCGTCGGCATAGGGGAACTTGCTTGCGCGCGGCTTCAGCTGCGCGGCCATTTTCCAGTCGCCTCGCTCCATCGCGTAGCGCGCACCGCCCGCAGCGAGCGCGTAGGCGCCGGCGTTGCGCTCGTAGCGAGCTGCCTCGGCCTCGACGCGCTCGATCGCGCGCTTCGCGTCCGCGTCGCGCGCCAGCTGCAGCATCGCATAGATCTGGTAGTCGAGCGCGTGCAGGATTTCATCCGGCGTGTTGTTCCTGCGCGCAGTCTCTTCCGAACGGCGGTTGGTCTCGATCGAGTCCTCCCAGGCGCCAACGCGCGAGAAGATGTGCGAGGGCATGTGCAGAGCGTGCCCCGCCGCAGGTGCGATGCTGGCGTACTTGCGTGCCGCCGGCAGGCCCTTGTCGGCAATCGGCGGATAGTCGTAGCTGTGGATCAGGTAGTGCGCCACCCCCGGATGGTCGGGCTGTGCGGTGAAGATCGGCTCGAGGATCGCGGCGGCCTTGAGCTGCCGGGCATAGGTCTTGTCGTTCAGGTCCGCAGCGACGTTGAGCGCGAGCGCATAGAAGATCGCTGCTTCCTTGTCCTGGGGATAGCGCTGCGCGAGCTGCTCCATTGCTTTTTCGTACCTCTGCACGCGCTCGCGCCAGGGCGCCCTGTCGTGCGTGTACAGGGTGGCAATCGCTTCGACGTAGTCGCGCTCGCGCTGCGTTTTGGCCGGCATCGCCAGGCCCTTGTCCACTGCTTCCTGGCCTTCCAGCAGCACCTTCTCGGCCGGCTGCCCGCCAAACGGGTTGAGCAGCCGGTTGACGCCGATGCCCCAGTAGGCGATCGAGCACGACGGATCGGCTTTGAGCACGTCGAGGAACGTCTTGCGGCCTTCCGGGAACCAGAACGAATGCAGCAGCGCCACACCGCGCTCGAACTGCGCCTGCACCTTCGGATCGCAGGAACTTGGGAAACTCACCGTGCCGAGTTGTTCCGGAGGCCGGCCGGCGATCTGCTTGGAATCGTCGTCGTGCGCCAGCACGCCTTGAGCTGCCAGTCCTGAAAAGAACGCGCTGAAAATGATTGCCTGCCGAGTATTCATGTTTCCTCCTCAATGGGTCGCTACGTTCCGGTGGAACGGTCACGCCGGAATGATTGAACGCGAGCTTGGGTAAAAAAGTCCCGAAGAAACGACTAAGCTTTGGCGAAGGATGCAAAACACCGCATAATTCAGCACGTTGGAATGAGGTCACTTTGAGTCCGAATCATGCCCGTTGGCACTGAACCCCCTCCAGCGCCGGGCAATGAGAGGCTGAAGGTCGGCGACTGGACGGTCGAGCCCGCGCTGAACCAACTCTCGGCCGCGGGCGAGACCGTGAAGCTCGAGCCCAAAACCATGGCGGTTCTTGTCTACCTGGCGACCCGGCCGGGTCAGGTCGTGAGCCGCGAAGCGCTCCTTTCCGCCGTTTGGTCCGGCGCGGTGGTGGGCGATGACTCCCTCACCCAGGTCGTCATCAAGTTGCGGAAGGTGCTGGGGGATGCGCCGGAGAAGCCGGTTTATATCCAGACGATCTCGAAGGGGGGCTACCGGCTCATCGCCCCGGTGGTCCGGTCGGCGGAGATCTCCTCTGCGCCGGTTCGGCCGGATGCGGAACCTTCGCATGCCGAACGCAGACGGCGCGTCTCATGGATGGCGGGTGCGGGCATAGCCGCACTGCTGCTCGCGGTAGCCGGAGGTTGGTCGATCAAGGGCGAGCGCGTAACCGGCGTCCCGCCGGGCCGGGTATCGATCGCGAGCATCGAAGCGGCCCGCACGGCGCAACCGACCGTCGCCATCAGGCCGTTCGAGGCGCTGGGCAACGACCCGGAGGCGGTGCTGCTGGCTCGGGGCATCACAGCGGACCTCGTGACCGACCTCTCGAAGGTGTTCGGACTATCAGTCATCGGCGTTGCGCCCCTGGGTGGCCAGGCGGGCGCCGAGACGCCGACCGACGCCCTGCCGGTCCGCTATCTCGTGTCCGGATCCGTCCAGCGTGTCGAAAAGCGCCTGCGGTTGCAAATCCATCTCACCGATGCAAAGACGGGGAAACAGTTGTGGTCCGAACGGTTCGACCGCGCGCTGAGCGGCTTCTTCGCGATCCAGGAAGAGCTCGGGCCGAAGATTCTCCGGATTCTGCCTGTGAAGGTCAGCGAGGCCGAAATGCGGCGTATGGCGCAGCGTCACACCCGCAATCTGGAAGCCTACGAAACCTTCCAGCGCGGGCAGTCGGCGTTGCTCGTGCGGCAAAGAGCCGAGAACGAGACCGCTCGCGAAATGTTCCGGCGCGCCATCGCGCTGGACGCGGCCTTTGCTCGCGCGTATGCAGGGCTCGCACTGACTTACGCCGCGGACCATCGCAATCAGTGGACCGCAGACGGCGCCGCCGCCCTCGAGCGCGCGTTCGAGCTGGCCCGGACGGCATACCAGATCAACCCGGACATTGCGGAAACGTACTGGGTGCTGGCTTACGTGCATCTGGAACGGCGGCAGCACGAGCAGGCGCTGCAGTACCTGGAGACCGCCGTTCGGCTCTACCCATCGTTCGCCGATGGCTATGCGCTGATGGGCGGCGTCAACACCTACATCGGGCGTCCGGCGGATACGGTGTCGTTGCTGCGCACCGCGATGCGCCTGGACCCCCAGGCGAGCTATCTCTACTTTTTACTGCTCGGACGGGCCTATCTGTTTCTCGGCGACCTGGAGCAGGCGCGGGTCAATCTGGAACAGGCGCTGTCACGCAACCCGGTGAACCTCGAGGCGCATGTCTACATGGCGGCGTTGCAGGCAATGGCTGGCGACAAAGCGGCCGCGGCCTGGGAAGCGGAGGAGATCCGCGCGCTGCAGCCTGGTTTCTCCAGCCGCAGTTGGCTGGAAACCGATCCGATGGCCGACGCTGCGCAGAAGACGAAGCTCGTGAAAGCGCTGGGCGAGCTGGGATTCTGAGGCTATCCAATCGCAGATTTGTTCGTCAGCCAGGAACGCCACCGCGCTTTCCGCGATCCGG
>JBGPTG010000354.1:0-3679 GCA_041490545.1 Gammaproteobacteria bacterium | reverse complement strand
CTACGAGGGCACGCACGACATCCATGCGCTGATTTTGGGGCGGGCGCAGACGGGGATCGCGGCCTTCTCCAACTAGGATGACGCGTCAGCGGTCGCGACGGCGCGGTCGATATCCGCGAGCAAGGCCACGGGCCGGGTTTCCGCGCCTGGCGCCGCAAGAGCCGCGCGCAGCAGATGGTCCGCCGCGCGATCGCCGATCAAAGGCGCGGTGACGCGCCGGAATTTCGCGGCCACCGCCGATTCGTCGAACGGCCGCTGCGGATCTCCCGGAACGTGGAGCACGAGCTTGTCATGCACCCCGGTCCCGGTCGTGACCTCGAGTCTCGCCGACCACGACCCCGGGTAGTGCTGCAGCAGCGCGTCGTCCGCCTTTGCCCTGACCTTGCCCATGAAGGCGCGGATCTCTTCCGGGACGGAATCCGGCGCCTGCCTGACGTCGAGCATCGCCTCCGGCATGAGCGCTGCGAGTGCCACCTGGTAGGAAACGCTGGTCAGGTGTGAAGCGCGATCGCCCGCAACGATTCCATGATCGATCATCTTGAGGTAATGATGCGGTACGGAGACGACGACCTCAGACATCTCTGCCGGTGAGACTCCAGACTCCATCAGCTCCCGCAGCGCCTGGGCCGCCGCCATCGTCTGCCTTGCCGCACACCACGGCTTGAAACTCGTTTCCGGAAGCGCAGGGCGATCGGCGAGCGCATCGACGAGTGCCGCGACGTCCGGTGTCACACCGTAGATTGCACTGAAAAATTCGCCCTCGAAAACCCGCAAATCCCCGGTGAAACCGCCACGCGCCGAAAGCGCGGCGAAAACGCCGTTGCGCGCGGCGTTCCCGATCGCGAGCCAGCGAGCCATCGTCGCCCCGCTCTGCCTGCCCACTGAGGGCGAAGCGAGGCTGAGCGCTATCCCCAGCGCGTGCGCGGATTGCGTTTCGGAGAGACCCAGCAGACGCGCTGCCGTGGCCGCGACGCCGAACGGGGCCGCGAAATAAGTCGGCCAGATACCGCGATAGAGAATTCTCGCGCCGTCGAGCGCCGTTCCCAGCCGCACCATCGCGTCGTAGCCGACCGCAATCGCCTCTGCAACCGCAGTGCCGCCCGATCCGAGCGCTGCGCCGATCGTCAGCGCAGCCGGAACGATGAGCGCGCCGGGCGTGGTTCCGGAAGCCAGATGGATGTCGTCGATTTCACTCAGCCGCGCGAGGGCGCAGTTCGCTGCAACCTGACCCGGCATTCCCTCGCCGAAGGGGTTCTCTTCCGCGCCAGGGTCGCGCACGGACGCGAAGCGCATCAGGGTGCGTCCCTCTGGCGTGCCGGTTGCTGCGATCCATGCACCGACCGTATCCGCGAGATGCAACCGTGCGGCCTGCCTCAGCGATTCGGAAAGACTTGCCCGGTACCCGTGCGCAACGTGCGTGCCGAGCTGCTCAAGGATCGTCATGCCATATCGTGCATTGAATTCGCGCCGCGAGAATCACGGCGCGGCGGCTACGCAGCCTTTTCCTTCAGGCCCTGTCGGAGACTGCGCGTCGCAGCCTCATCCAGTGAAAGATCGTCACGCAGCACCACACCGTAATCCCGGCGCGCCGCTTCGAACGACACCAGTTCCTCCAGCACGTCCCAGCGCACTTTCTCCGGATCGCGCGCTAGCGGATCGCCCCAGCCGCCGCCGCCGCCGGTGCGCACGATGACGTCGCAATCCTTGGGCACCGGCCGGTGGCTGCCCTGCATCGCGTGGTACTCGCTTTCGCCGGCGCGGCGCAGGTAATACCCGCCGCTCTCGCCGGGCTTTCCGCCCCACAGGCCCCACGCGGGGCAACCGCGGCGGTTGGCGCGCTCGAAGTTCCACTTGCCGTCGACGAAATTGTGCACGTGCATGTCGATGCCGAAGCCGCCGCGGAAGCGACCCGCGCCGGCCGAATCGCGGCGCAACGCACGCGCCTTCACCAGCACCGGGCACTTCATCTCGATGCCCTCGATCGAACCGTTGCGTACGTCGCCCTGGCAGACCGAGACGGTCGCCGACTCGCCGTCCTCGAACGGCCGCCCGCCCCAGCCGCCGCCTTCGATACTCTGCGCGACAAAGCGCCGCCCGGACACCGGATGCTGCCCGAAGAACACCACCGAGCCTCCAAGCAGCCCGTGGTGCGCGGCCGGGATTTTCTCGGGCATGGCGGAGGCGAGCGCGCTGACGATGGTCTCGACGACGGTCGGGACGAAAATGCTCCAGCCGGCCATCGGCGCAGGGTACCTTGCCATCATGATGTTGCCTTCGGGAATGATCACATCGAGCGCGCGAAACGAACCTTCGTTTACCGGGTCGAGCGGCCCGGTGATCGCCTTGTAGGCGACGCGTGCGCCCGCGAGCGTGCGCGAGTTGACAGCAGCCTTACGCTCGGCCGAGCAGCCGGAAAGGTCGATTGTCATCTTCCCCGACTTGACCGTGACCTTGGCGTGGATGCGCACCCGCTCGTTGCGCGTGACACCGTCGTCGTCGAAGAACGATTCGGCTTCGTAGACCCCGTCGGCAAGCTTGGCAACGAACTTGCGGCACTTCGTTTCCGTTTCGTCGAAGATCTGTGCAATTGCGTCCAGCAGTGTTCCCCTGCCGTACTTGCGGAACAGCTCGTCCAGGCGCCGCGTTCCGAGCCTGCACGAGGCGATCTGCGAATTCATGTCCCCGAGCGAAGACTCCGGGAAGCGGATGTTGTCGCGGATGACGCGGTAAAGCGTCTCGTCACGCCTGCCGCCGTCGTAGACCTTCAACTGATCGAGCTGCAGGCCTTCCTGCCAGGGATCGGGAACCTCGGGCCCGGCTCCGAAGCCGGTGCTCGTGCCGCCGACGTCGATCCAGTGCGCGCGCACCATCGAGAACGCGAGCAGTTCGCCTTTGAAGAAATAAGGAACGTAGACCACGACGTTATTCAGGTGCTGACCTGCAACCGCCTGGTGGTTGGTGATGAGAACGTCGCCCGGTTTGAAGCCCTTCTTTCCGTAGCGCTTGACGGCATCGGTAATGATCACGCCCAGATCGGCGACGAAATGCGAAACGCCTCCGACGTTCTGGCTGATCAGCTCTCCGTCGGCGCTGACGAGCGCGGTACAGAAGTCGCGCACTTCGTAGATCATCATGTTGTACGAAGTACGCTGCAGGTCCGCGGCCATCTCGTTGGCGATCGCCGGCAGCGCATTGCGGATCACTTCGAGCGTCACCGGATCCCGTCTGCTCCTCATGCCGCACCTCTCACCGAAATCACCAGTTCGCCGGTCCTCGCGACGCTGCACGCATCGCCCTTGAAAAGCACCGTCGTCGTGCCGTGCTCGCGCACCAGTGCGGGACCCGCGATGCGCGCCCCCGCCCCGAGATCCTCGCGCCGGTATACCGGACACGATACCGGGCGTGCCGGGTCGCCGAGATGCACTTGCATCTTCCGAAAAGGCTTCGCGCGCCTTGCGGCGGAAAGTGCAGGGAGTTTCATCCTGGCGCGTTTGCCGATCGCGGCGACGCGGATGTTGACGATTTCGACTGGCTCTCTCGGCGAATGGTGGGCGTAGCGCTGATCGTAGAGCCGGTCGAACGCCGTCCTGATGCCACGGCGGTCCTGCGTTTTGATCTGCGTTTCCGTAACGGGCACCGAAAGCGTGAATTCCTGCCCGACGTAGCGCAGATCGAGGTG
>JBGPTG010000353.1:0-3696 GCA_041490545.1 Gammaproteobacteria bacterium | reverse complement strand
CCCGGGTTTTTCGAGACGATGCGCACCGGCGAGGCGATCTCGCGCCTCACCAACGACACAGCGCTGCTGGAAGTCGTGATCGGCTCCTCGGCTTCGTTCGCGTTGAGGAACACCCTGATCATGCTGGGGGCGCTCGTGATGCTGGTGATCACCAGTCCCAAGCTCACGGCGCTGGTGGTGCTCGGCGTGCCGCTGGTGATCGCGCCGATTCTTCTTTTCGGCCGGCGCGTGCGCAAGCTCTCGCGCGCGAGCCAGGACCGGATCGCCGACGTCAGCACCTATATCGACGAAGCCTTGCACGAGATTCGCACGGTGCAGTCCTACAGCCACGAGGAAAAGGACCGCGAGCGCTTCGGCGAGCGCGTGGAGCAGGCCTTCGGCACCGCGGTGATGCGCATCGGCCAGCGGGCGCTTCTGGTCGCGCTGGTGATGCTGTTCGCCTTCGGCGCGGTCGGCGTCATTCTCTGGATCGGCGGGCACGACGTGCTCGCCGGGCGCATCAGCGCGGGCGAATTGTCCGCATTCGTGTTCTACGCGGTGCTCGTCGCCGGCGCAGTGGGTGCGGTATCGGAAGTCATCGGTGACTTGCAGCGCGCCGCGGGGGCGACCGAGCGCCTGATGGAATTGCTCGCGATCGAGCCGAACATCCGCGCGCCGGCGCAGCCGCAGGCGTTGCCCGAGCCTCCCCGCGGAGAAGTGCGCTTCGAGCGCGTGACTTTCCATTATCCGTCGCGGCCGGACACGGCGGCGCTCGGCGACTTTTCGCTGCGCGTCTCGTGGGGCGAGAAAGTGGCGCTGGTGGGGCCGTCGGGTGCCGGCAAATCTACGGTGTTTCAGCTGCTGTTGCGCTATTACGATCCGGACGCCGGCACGATCACGCTGGACGGCGTCGAGCTGAAAAAAGCCGACCCCAAGGCGGTGCGCAGGCGCATCGCGCTCGTGCCGCAAGACCCGGTGATCTTCGCCGCGAGCGTCGTCGAGAACGTTCGCTACGGCCGGCCGGAGGCGAGCGACGCCGAAGTCCTCGCCGCGTGCAACGCGGCCTACGCGAGCGAGTTCATCGAGCGCCTGCCCGAGGGGATGAATTCATTCCTCGGTGAGCGCGGCGTGCGCCTCTCCGGCGGCCAGCGCCAGCGCCTGTCGATTGCCCGCGCGCTGCTCGCCGACCGCGCGGTGCTGCTCCTGGACGAGGCGACGAGCTCGCTCGACGCCGAAAGCGAAAATTACGTGCAAAAAGCGCTCGAGCACCTGATGCGTGGCCGCACCACGCTCATCGTGGCGCACCGCCTCGCCACGGTGAAGAACGCCGACCGCATCGTCGTCATGGACCAGGGCCGCGTCATCGCCTCGGGAACACACGCGGAGCTGGTGCGCGAGAAAGGACTGTACGCCCGGCTGGCGGCGCTGCAGTTTCTCGGCGAAATCTCGCCCGCGGCGGTTCAATGAGGAGGGTGCTCTCGCTCCTCGCGCTGCTCCTCGCGCTGCCGGTGCACGCCGACACGCTGCGCATCGGCTCCAAGCGTTTCACCGAGTCGTACATCCTCGGTGAGGTGTTGAGGCGGCAGGTCGAAGGCACCGCGGCCGTCGAGCACAGGCCCGGCCTCGGCAACACCGGCATCGTTTTTGCTGCGCTCAAAGCGGGATCGATCGATCTCTATCCGGAATACACCGGCACGATCGCCAAGGAGATTCTCAAGGTCGAGGGCAATCCATCCATCCAGGACCTGAATCAGGCCTTCGCCTCCCAACGTCTCGGCGTCGCGGTGCGCCTGGGCTTCAACAACACCTACGCGCTCGCCATGCGCGAGGAGCGCGCGCAGGCGCTCGGAATCCGCACGCTGTCCGATCTCGCAAAACACCCCGGGCTCAAGCTCGGCCTGTCGCAGGAATTCATAGCCCGCGCCGACGGCTGGCCGGGATTGAAGGCGGCCTACAGCCTGCCCTACGCGACCCCCTCGGGTCTCGATCACGGGCTCGCCTACGAGGCCGTCGCCGCAGGGAAACTCGACGTGATGGACATCTACTCGACCGACGCGAAAATCGAGCGGTATCAACTCCGCGTGATCGAGGACGACCGGCGATATTTTCCGGGCTACGAGGCGGTGCTGCTCTATCGCCTGGACGTTCCGCGGAGATTTCCGCAGGCCTGGCGCGCGCTCGAGGCGCTCGAAGGCCGCATCGGCGCGCAGGCGATGATCCGCATGAACGCCGCGGCGGAGCTGCAGGGCCGCAGCTTCGCCGCGGCGGCGGCGCTGCTCGACGCGCAGGACGCACCTCAGGGCGCGCGCCGGACTTTCTTGGGGACGCTCTTCGGTCCCGACTTCTGGCGCCTCACCGGGGAACATCTGCTGCTGGTGTTCGCGTCGCTCGCGGCGAGCATCGCGGCGGGCGTTCCGCTCGGCGTTGCCGCGGCGAAGCTGCCGCGCACCGCCCAATGGATACTCGGCACGGTGGGGGTGATCCAGACGATCCCGTCGCTAGCGCTGCTCGCGTTTCTCATCGCTCTGGTGGGCACCATAGGTACGCCGCCCGCGCTCGTCGCGCTGTTCCTCTATGCGCTTCTGCCCATCGTGCGCGGCACGCACACCGGCCTCACGGGCGTCGCGCGCGGCATGCGCCAGGCGGCGCTCGCGCTCGGCCTCGCGCCGCGCGACCGGCTGCGGCTCATCGAGATCCCGCTCGCGCTGCCGGCGATCCTCGCCGGAGTCAAGACGTCCGCGGTGATCAACGTCGGCACCGCCACCATCGCCGCGTTCATCGGCGCCGGCGGCTACGGCGAGCGCATCGCCTCGGGGCTTGCCTTGAACGATAACATCACGCTGCTCGCGGGGGCGATACCGGCCGCGGCGCTTGCGCTCTTCGTGCAGGGCGCGTTTGAAATCGGCGAGCGGCGTTTCGGCTGGATGTCGCGGGCGCAGAATCGAGTGTAATTGCGATGACGCTAGAATGTATCCGTAGGCTCCCTGCCACGGACCTGGCGCCATTTCGTAAAGTTTTTTGTCCTGAATGAAAACGACCGCCAGGCTGCCTGGTGGGCACCACAATCCAAAGCGGGCACGCGATGACTATCGCCGCATCATTGCTGCCATGGATGAGCTCAAGGTCCGAAAAGACGGTCTGTTGATTCCGAGCGACCGGCTCGGGGGTTTCGGTCGGCGCGCATCCATCGCCCGCAGCCGCGACGTTCTGATCATCGAGTCGCTCCGCCGGGTCGTCGCACGCGGGCGCTTGGCTGAACAAGTCCGACGGCTTCGCCTTGCCGCCCGTAGTCTCGACACTCCGACACGCCGCGAGATCGTCGCCGAAGTCTCTGCCGCGAGGGCGCGCCGCGCGCGTCGTCGTTGATACGAATGTTCTCGTTTCAGGTCTGACCTCTTCTCGCGGCGCTCCTGCGCGGATTGTCGAGGCGATTCCCGACCAAAGACGCGAGCAAAAGTATTACCCGACCGCGCTGAGCACCTTGCCGCCCGCCGAAGCCGATTTCGCATCGACCAGGACGAACGCCATGACGCAGGGCGAGGTGCCGCGGTTGATCCAGTTGTGCAGGGTGCCGCGCTGTACCAGCAGGTCGCCCGCCTTGAGATGGACTTCCGTGCCTTTCTCCAGCTCCATGTCGATCTCGCCGGAGATCACTACGGCGTAGTCGATCGAATCGGTGCGATGCACGCGCGGCGAGACTCCGGGGGAGAACTCGAT
>JBGPTG010000352.1:0-3712 GCA_041490545.1 Gammaproteobacteria bacterium | reverse complement strand
GTCGAGCATCAGGTCGACGCGTCCCCAGCCGCTGCAACCGAGTGCCCGGAAGGCGCGCAGCGCCTCGTACTGGATGACGCGCTCGGCGTCGGGCGGCAATCCGCAGGGGATGATGTAGCGGGTGTCGCTGGCGGTGTACTTGGCCGCGTAGTCGTAGAACTCGCGCGGCGTCTCCAGCCGGATGAGCGGCAGCGGCACGTCTCCCAGTATTCCCGCGGTGAGTTCGACGCCATCGACGAAGGATTCGGCGATGACCAGCCGGTCGTACCGGGCAGCCAGCGCGTAGGCCTCGGGGAAATCGACGGCGCTCTTGACCTTGGTCATGCCGATCGAGGAGCCTTCGTTGGCCGGCTTCACCATCAGCGGCAGCCCGATACGCACCGCTACCCCCGGGAAATCGCTGCCGCTCGCGAGCAGCTCGCTGCGAGGTGTCGGAACGCCGCACGCCTGCCACACCAGCTTGGTGCGCCACTTGTCCATCGCCAGCGCGCTCGCCATGACTCCGGAGCCGGTGTAGGGTATCCCCAGCAGTTCGAGTGCCCCCTGGATAGTGCCGTCCTCGCCGTAGCGGCCGTGCAGCGCAATGAATACGCGGTCGAAGCGCTCGGCCATGAGAGCGTCGATGCCGCGCTCGGCGGGATCAAAGGCGTGCGCATCGATGCCCTTGCCCTTCAGCGCCGCGAGCACCATACCGCCGCTATTGAGCGACACCTCGCGTTCGGCCGAGCGCCCGCCCATCAGCACGCCGACCTTGCCGAAGCCGCGCGCGCTCATTCGCGGTCCCCCACGATGCGCACTTCCGAAACGAGCTCCACACCGAAGCGCGCCTTGACCTCGGCGCGCGCGTGGTCGATGAGCGCCTCGATGTCGGCCGCGCGCGCGCGGCCCTTGGGGTTGACGATGAAATTGGCGTGCTTCTCGGAAATCCGTGCCGCCCCGACCGCGTAGCCCTTCAAGCCGCAGGCCTCGATGAGCCTGGCGGCGTGATCGCCGACCGGGTTGCGGAACACCGAGCCGGCGCTCGGCAGTTCGAGCGGCTGCGACGCGATGCGACGCGCGAGCAGTTCCTTGATGCGCCGGCGCGCGAGCTTCGCCTCCCCGGGGCGAAACCGCAACCAGCCCGCGGCGAACCACTCGTTCTCGCCGAGCTTTGCGCCGCGTAACTCGACGTGCCGGTAGCCGATTTCGAATTGCGCCGGAGCGTGCTCGATCAGCCCGCCGGCACGCGAGATCGTCACGACCCGGTCGACGACGTCCCAGGTCTCCGACCCGAAGCAGCCCGCGTTCATGGCAAGCGCTCCGCCGACGGTGCCCGGCACGCCGGCCAGGAATTCCGCACCTTCAAGGCCGTGCGTCGCGGCGAACCGCGCCACTTTGGGGCACGCGACGCCCGCCTCGGCGTAGAGCAGCTCCCCTTCGAGGCGCAGCGCCGCGCGGGTGCTGTGCAGGAGAAGCACCGTGCCGCGGAAACCGCCGTCGCGCACCAGCAGATTGCTTCCCAGCCCGACGCAGCACACCGGCTCGCCGGCGGGAAGGGTCTGCAGGAACCCCGCCAGGTCCGCCAGATCAGCCGGGGCGTAGGCGCGCGCGGCGCCCCCGCCCGCGCGCCAACTCACGTGCTTCGCCATCGGCTCGTTGAAGTGCAGCGTGCCGCGCAAAACGTGGGCCGGGGGCGCGAGAGGTTCGGCCATTCTCATTTTCCGTCCCTGGCAAGGACCTGCGGCACGCTGCCGATCGACCCGGCGCCCATGGTGAGCACGACGTCGCCGGGCCGGACCACCTTGCGGATCGCCGCGGGCATGTCGGCGATGTTCTCGACGAACACCGGCTCGGTCTTGCCCGCGACGCGGATCGCGCGCGCCAGCGAACGCCCGTCGGCGGCGACGATCGGTGGTTCTCCGGCCGCGTAGACCTCGGCGAGCAGCAGCACCTCGCTGCCCGACAGCGCCTTGACGAAATCCTCGAACAGATCGCGGGTGCGCGTGTAGCGGTGCGGTTGAAACGCAAGAACGATGCGCCGCCCGGGAAAGGCGCCGCGCGCAGCATCCAGCGTCGCGCGCATCTCAACGGGGTGATGTCCGTAATCATCGATCAACGTGTAACTTCCCGCAGCCCTTCCGTTCGGAGCTATGCGAATTTCGCCGTAGCGCTGGAAGCGCCTGCCCACGCCGCGAAATTCGGCGAGCGCCCGGGCGATCGCCGCGTCGGCGACACCCAGCTCGGTCGCCACCGCGATCGCCGCGAGCGCGTTCTGCACGTTGTGTCGCCCGGG
Organism: Gammaproteobacteria bacterium; assembly: GCA_041490545.1. Classification (GTDB taxonomy): domain Bacteria; phylum Pseudomonadota; class Gammaproteobacteria; order Burkholderiales; family SG8-39; genus VBDM01. The sequence goes on along the minus strand of JBGPTG010000352.1, from coordinate 1,440 downwards.
CAGGTTGAGGACGATCTCCAGTGGCCCGGCGCCTTCTCGGACCGCCCTGAAGCGCATGCGCTCGCCCGCGACGACATCGGCCGCGCGCACCATCGCGTCCTCGCTCAGCCCGTAAGTCACGACGGGTTTGGTGACCGACGGCATGATCTCGCGCACGTTCGCGTCGTCGACGCACAGGATGGCGCTGCCGTAGAAGGGAAGGTTCTGCAGGAACGCCGCGAAGGCCTGCTTCAGCCGCGCAAAATCGTGTTGGTAGGTTTCCATGTGGTCGGCATCGATGTTGGTGACGACCGCCGCCACCGGTTGCAGGTGCAGGAACGAGGCGTCCGATTCGTCCGCTTCGACGACGATGAACTCGCCGGCGCCCAGCCTGGCGTTGGAGGCGGCGCTGACCAGCCGGCCGCCGATCACGAAAGTCGGATCGAGTCCGCCCTCCGCGAGCACGCTTGCGATCAGGCTGGTCGTGGTGGTCTTGCCGTGCGTGCCCGCAACGGCGATGCCGCGCTTCAGGCGCATCAGTTCGGCGAGCATCAGCGCCCTCGGGACCACCGGGACGCGCCTCGCATGGGCGGCGACGATCTCCGGATTGCCGGAACTCACGGCCGAAGACACCACCACGACGTCGGCCGCCGCGATATTGGCGGCGTCGTGCCCCAGCACGACCTTCGCGCCCTGCCCGGCCAGACGCTCGGTCGCCGCGTTCACCGCGAGATCCGAACCGCTCACCTGGTAGCCCAGATTGAGCAGCACCTCGGCGATGCCGCTCATGCCGCTGCCGCCGATGCCGACGAAATGAATGTGCTTGACCCTGTGCTTCATCGCGCAAGCTCCATGCATGCCTTTGCGACCGCCTCGGTCGCACCGGGCTTGCCGAGGGAGCGCGCCCGCTTTGCCATTTCACAAAGACGCTCGCGATCGAATCCGATGATGAGGCCGGCCAGACGCTCGGCGCTTAGGTCCTGCTGCTTGAGCAGCACGCCGGCACCGGCATCGGAAAGAAATCGCGCATTCCTCGTTTGGTGGTCGTCAACAGCGTGGGGGAAAGGCACCAGCAGGCTGGCGACGCCCGCCGCTGCGATTTCGGCCACCGTGGTCGCGCCGGCCCTGCAGATCACCAGATCGGCCTCCGCATAGGCGGCCGCTATGTCGTCGATGAAGGTGAGTGTTTTCGCCTCGACGCCGCCCGCGGCGTAGGCCGCGCGCAGCGAATCGAGGTGCTGCGCGCCCGACTGGTGCGTCACGAGTGGGCGCCGATCGCGCGGCAACAGCGCGAGCCCTTGGGGAACGGCATCGTTCAGTGCTTTCGCGCCGAGACTGCCGCCGACGACCAGAACGTGAAGCGGTCCGGAGCGCATCGCGTAGCGCTGCTCGGGAACCGCGATCGTCGCGATGTCCGGCCGCACCGGGTTGCCCGCATACAGCGCTCGGCCCAAGACACCG
>JBGPTG010000351.1:0-3718 GCA_041490545.1 Gammaproteobacteria bacterium | reverse complement strand
CCGCTCTTGTACCAGCGCTGCGCCGCGCCGCCGTCCCAGGCCGATCCGGCTTCGGTGAACACGCTCAGGGAGAGACGGTTCAGGCCCGCAGGCGGGACCATGAAATGCCGGTCGACGTCGGAAATGGGAATCCGCCACTCCAGCGTGCCGAGGCTCGCGTGATGCCCGGTGAGCACGGCCTCGCCACTCCGGTAGCCGCGCAGCGGAAACTCGCGCTGGTTGAGCACCGGCAGCGCAAACGTTTCCTCCGAGAAGCTGCCGCCGAGCTGGACGGGTTCGGCGTCCGGCTGCGAATAGGTCTGGTTCCAGCGCAGCGAGACCACTGTCTTTCCTGCGGGCAGGTGAACGCGCCAGTCGCCACGATAGAAATTCCCGGAGTAGGCGCCGCGCAGGCCGTTCGAGGTCTCGGCGAACACGCGCAGTTGTTGCCCCTGGCTCGGGCCCTCGGACAGGAACTGCTCGCGGCGCGTATCCACTCCTGCTACCAGTGCAGCGACGCGCTCGTTGCGCGAGGTCGACGTGCCCGCGGCGACATCGTGCAGCGTCTCCCGGTCGAGGGCACCGCCCAGACCCCAGGTGTAGCGGGCCCCGAACGACAGATGCCGCCACAGCGAGACCCACTGAGCGGTCTCGTTGATGGCGTAGGTCTTGATGTCCCGGCCGGTGAACTTGTCGTTGTTGACCTCGCTCGCCTTGACCGTCATCCAGCGGTCGAGCAGCAGACCGTGGCGGTTGTCGTACACGTAGCTCGCGCTCCCCAGCGCCTGGTGCTGCGTGAATTCGTACAGGGGCGCGAGCGTGTACTGGTGCAGTCCCAGGGCATCCTGCCCGAAGGTCTCCACGCCCAGGGCAAGCGAACCATCGGCGGAGGAAATCGCCGGAAACCACGAACGCGGCAGCAGCGCCGTCCCCGGCGCGTACGGCCGGTCTGCCGCCAAGGCCGGCTCGGCGTGCGCAGGCTCCGCGAGCGCGGGGGAAGGCGCATCGCGCACTTCCAGCGGTGCATCCGGCAGGCTGTGCACACGCAAGGCGTCGCCGTCCGCTTCGATCGTCGTCAGCAGCATCTCGCCCGCGACCGGAGCGCTGATTTCCTTGACGCCATTCAGCGCTTCCGTCCAGCGCGAAACCTTCCGCTCGCCGCGGCGCCATGACCAGACGTTTTCCACATTCCCGTAGTTGGCCACGAAATAGATTTCCTCCGGCGAATCGCCGAAGCGCGGTGAATGCTTCACCGCCTGGTCGGTCAGCAGTACGCTGGATTGTCCTTCGGCGATTTCCACCAGCGACCAGCGCTGGTTGCGCAGGCTGGTCACGATCACTCTGTCGCCTCTCGCCGCGATTCCGGTGAGCGCTTCCCCGGGCGCGGCGCGATAGAGCGGGCGCCCGGCGGTGCCGTCCCGGTCGACCCGCACCACCTCCGCCTCGCCGTTGACGACCCGGACCGCCGCGACCGCGCCGTCATCGAGCGGTGCGGCGAAGCGGAAGCGACCGCATTGGGTGAGCCGGTCGAGCCCGCCGCCCGGCGCAAGCCGGTACAGATCGTAGTAGTAGTTGTAGTTCCCGCAGATTTCCAGCCGCGAGATCAGCAGTTCGCCTTGCGGCGAGACGGATAGCCGCGTACCCGGCTCGACGCTGCGAACCGTCTCGACGTCACCGCCCAGGACCTGCCGCATCAGTTTCGGCAGCGTGTATCCGTCTCCCTGCACGTACCAGCGCTCTCCTTGCGGCGTGAGCAGCGGGCTGGTCAGGGAATAGGCGCGCACTGCGACATGTCCGCCCGCATCCGGCTGCCCGCCGGGGCGTTCCGGTTGCGCGGCAAAACGTGCGCGCAGCCAGTCCTCATATTCCAGCCACAGAACGTCCTGCGGCTTGCCGGTGACCGGGACGGTGGCGCTGTGCATGCGGAAGGGAAGGAAGCGGCCGCTGTAGTTCTCCACGTAGTTCGCCACCGCCGGCGGCCCGTAGCGCTCGGCGAGAAACAGGAAGAAGTAGCTGCCGTAGAGATAGTCGCGGTTGTGCGGAAAGCCGCGGCCTTCGGCGTGGATTTCGCGCAGCGGGACCAGGCCGCGCGCGACTTCGGCGCGCATCATGCCCTCGAAGTGGCTCTGCCCCAGCCGTCCCCACGCCTTGTTCCAGTCCGACTCCGAATATACGGCGAGCCCCTCCTTTACCCAGGACGGCCCCCACACGTTGGGCAGCGTGTTGGGGAAAATCGCGAGATAGGGCGGCGCGCGGCCGAATATGCGGCGCATGAAGAGCGGCCCGCGGCTCGCCTTGTCCATGTGCACGGTGTGCGTGAACTCGTGGGTGAGCACCAGTTCCAGCCACTCGCGGTTCTGCAGCAGCTCGCCCTCGTCGGGCGGCGAAAGCACGATGCCGATGAAGTTGAAAGGCAGCGGCGACGAATAACCGTTCGCGAGATCGAGCGAATCGAGCACCACCACGTGCGTGCGCGTCTCGGGCTTCCAGTTCAGCCAGCCGGTGACGCGCGGGTACACGGTCTCCGCCACCCCGGCGACCTGCCTGGCCTGCGCGGAGTAACTCTCGGCGAAATGTACCGAGAAATGCTCGGTGTCGAGCGTGCGCCAGTTGAGCGCGGGATCGACGAACTGCGCCCGGGTCTGTGAAGACGCGAGGAGGAGTACCGCGGCGCAGGCGCGCAGGAAGTTGCGCATGCCTAGGTCCAGGCCCTCTGCTTCCGTCGCGCCCGGCTCTCGCGAACCGCTATTCGCGGTACGAGGTGTCGATCTTGTCGAGCTTCTTGAGGAGCGCCGGCCACTCGAGCACGCCGAAGGACCGGCGTGTCTGCGGAAGGTACAGCCGGTAGGACTCGTCGATGACGGGCTGAGGCGGGAGCTGCAGCTCGGTGTTGCAGGAAAGCGCCGCGACCTGCACCTGGCAGGCGCGCTCCAGGCGGAACATGTTGTTGAACGCCTCGGGGATGCTCGCGCCGACGGTCAGGAGGCCGTGGTTCCTGAGGATCATGCCGGCATGGTCTCCCAGGTCGCGCACCATGCGTCCCTGCTCCTCGAGGTTGATCGCGACGCCCTCGTAGTCGTGGTAGGCGATCTTCGCGAAGCGCATCGAGGTCTGCGCGATCGGCAAGAGGCCGCACTTCATCGCCGATACCGCCATCCCGGCGATCGTATGCGTGTGGATCACGCAGTCGACATCGTGGCGCGCGCCATGGATGGCGCTGTGAATCACGTAGCCCGCCTTGTTGAAGCCGAACTCGGTCGGATTGAAGAGCACGTTCCCGCCGAGGTCGAGCTTGATGAAGCACGAGGCATACATCTGGTCGTAGAGCAGGCCGTAGGGGTTTATCAGGAAGGCGTCTTTTTCGCCGGGCACCCGCGTGCTGATGTGGTTGGCGCTCATCTCGGTCATGCCGTACAGGTCCATGAGGCGGTAGGCGGCGGCGAGATCGACGCGTTTTTCCCATTCTTCCCTGCTCACCTGCTGGCGGACGGTCTTGCCCTTCTTCAACGAGTGCACGGCCATGGCATTCTTGTCCCGAAAGTCGTTATCCCGGTGAAAAGTATAGCGCCGTTGCAGTGCTCCGGGCGCACAACGCGAACCGATGGCGTGCGATCCCCCGGCGTGCCGTCACCGCGGTCCGCCTCGGCTATACTGCGAAAAACAAGCTGTCTCGCCCGAGCAGACAAAGGAGGCGTCCCCATGCCGGTCTTCCGCAGGATTTTCCCCATGCTGTTGCTGG
>JBGPTG010000350.1:0-3767 GCA_041490545.1 Gammaproteobacteria bacterium | reverse complement strand
GTGGATGCCAGAGCCCATTGTGGGAAACGCGATGCTCGCCGTCCAATATATAATTCCTCTGGTTGTCTATGCCGATCCGGCATAAGGCGCTGCATGGACTTTCGGCAACTCAGAACCTTCGTGACCGTGGCGGAACTGGGCACCGTCTCCAAGGCGGCGTTGCGCCTGCACATTGCCCAGCCCGCCTTGTCCCGACAGATCGGCGATCTCGAAGAGGAACTGGGTCTCGATCTTTTCGATCGCATCGGACGCCGCCTTGTCCTGTCCAGCGCCGGCGAGCAGTTGCTCGGTGATTGTCGTGGTCTCCTGGACTATGCCCGCACAATCGGCGAGCGCGCCCAGCTGCGGCGGCGCGGAGATTCCGGCGTGCTGAAGGTATCCGCCTCTCCGCACCTCATCGAAGGTATCTTTCCGCGTTTCCTGCAGCGCTACGCGCAACGCTATCCCAACGTACAGGTGAAACTGATCGACACCGTCGGTCCCGAAGTGTTGGCGATGCTGGAGCGCGGGGAGATTGACCTGGCGCAAACTCTCGTCAGCGCGATTCGGCCGGAAGACAAACGCTTCGAGAGCCATCTGCTTGAGTCCACGGATATGCTCGCTGCGTACCATCCGAAGCTGAAGCTTGGCAAAGGCGAGACGATCGAGATCGCCCGCCTGGCGCCCTATCCGTTGTTGCAGATAAGTTCAGAGTTCGTGATTCGCAAGACGTTCGATGCCGCGTGCCGCCTCGCCGGGTTCAAGCCGAACATTCTGCTCGAATGCGGGGCCCCGCACACCTTGCTCGCGATGGCCGAAGCCGGGCATGGCGTTGCGATCATTCCGTCGGCTCTGCGAACGGATTATTACCGGTTGCGCATGATGCGCGTGACCTACCTGGGCAAGCCGCTCAACCATCCGTTGACAATCCTGTCCAACAAACGGCGCCCGCTGCCGCCCTATGCCGCGGCCTTCTGCGAGATGCTCGCCGCGTATGTGCGCGAGGTCTTCCCGATCACGCGGCCGTCGGCGCGGACGGTGCGTCGCGCTGCGAAGCGCGCGACCGTGCGAAGAGAAGAGAATTAAAGGCCGCGACGAATCGCGGGAGAGGCGAGGAAGGCGAGCATGGTGTGCAGGTCCCTCGGGAGGTTCTTGAGCGTAAGCGTGAGCATGGTTTTTCTATGGAACCATAATGGAACGAAAATAGCCTAAAGGCGCGCGTCGTCCCTGTAAAGCCCGGAGGGCATCCAGACCGACTCGTTGACTTGGCGCGAAATACGAAGACCGACCTTGACGAATGAGAACGGGCGGCCGAAGCCGCCCGTCTTACTTCAGACTCAATAGCCAGTTCGTCCTACGCCGCTTTCCCCCGGAACAACCCAAACAGCCCGGGCCGCGATACTTCCCCGGCAGGCTCCCTCACGGGCGCGGGGTGGCTCTGGTGTTCCTCCGCCAGTTGCCGGCGGTGGTGGTCGAACTGGTCGCGCATGACCGAATCCCGGGCCTTTTCCGAGGGCTGGGCGGGCGCGGGGCGGCGGCCGTTGTCGCGGCGGGAACCCTGGCGCGGTTGCGCGGAGGGTTGCTGACCGCGTGCCGGGCGTTCGGGACGGCGCTGGCCGTTACCCCTGCCTGAGCGCGATTCGTTGCGGCGCTGCTGCTGCTGCTGGCCGCGGCGACCCTGCGGTTCGGGCTTGGCGTGCTGGTAACCAGAACCCGGCTCGAAGCCCGGGACGACCTTCTGGTCGATCTTGCGGTTGATGAGCCGCTCGATGTCGCGCAGCAAAGTCCGGTCCTCGCCCGACACCAGAGACACCGCCTGCCCGGATTCCCCGGCGCGGCCGGTGCGGCCTATCCTGTGCACGTAGTCTTCCGAAACGTGCGGCAGGTCGTAGTTCACCACGTGAGGCAAAGACACGATGTCGATGCCGCGCGCGGCGATGTCGGTCGCGACGAGCACCTGCACCCCGCCGTCCTTGAAGCGCTTCAAGGCCTTCATCCGCTGCGGCTGGCTCTTGTTGCCGTGGAACGCCGAGGTCTCGATGCCGTCGTGCTCCAGTTGTTCGGCCAGACGATTAGCGCCGTGCTTGGTGCGGCAAAACACCAGCACCTGCTGCCAGTTGCCCGACTTCACCAGGTGCGAGAGCAACTCGCGCTTGCGATCCTTGTCCACCGGGTGCACCACCTGCGAGATCGCCTCGACCGGCATGTTGCGTCGTGCGATTTCGACCGTGACCGCGTCGCGCATGAAGCCCGCGGCGAGCGTGCGCACGTCTTCGGGAAACGTCGCGGAAAAAAGCAGGTTCTGCCTTTTGACGGGCAGGAGCTTCAAAATGCGGCGGATGTCGTGGATGAAACCCATGTCGAGCATGCGGTCGGCTTCATCCAGAACGAGGATCTCGACCGCGCGCAGGTCGATGGTGCGCTGCTCGACGTGATCTAGGAGCCGACCCGGGGTGGCGACGACGATGTCGACGCCGCGGCGCAGCTCCTGCGCCTGCGGGCCGAAGCCCACGCCGCCGTAGACCACGGCGGTGCGCAGCTTCATGTGCTTGCCGTAGGTGCGGACGCTTTCCTGCACCTGCGCGGCGAGTTCGCGCGTCGGTACGAGCACGAGTGCACGAACCGGATGCCGCGCGGGCGAGTGGCTGACACTCGATTTCGCCGAAAGCAACTGCAGCATCGGCAAAGTAAACCCGGCGGTCTTGCCGGTGCCGGTTTGCGCGGCGCCGAGCAGGTCGCGGCCTGCGAGTACGACGGGGATGGCTTGCGCCTGGATCGGGGTGGGTATGGTGTAGCCCTGCTCGGTGACAGCCTTGAGCAGCTCGGCCGAGAGGCCGAGATTCTGGAATGACGCTTCTATGAAAATCTCCTAATAGTTTTTATCAGGAGGAGGGGGAAAGAGGGGTTCCTCTTTCTAGTCAACCGCTCCTGAAATCGGCCCGGGAAGGATTCAAATCCTTCCACACCGGTTCAGGCGGATGCACTGCTTACTGGAAAATTCGGGGAACTTGAGAGGAACCGCGAAGAGGTCGAAACGCTAACCGGATGACGCGTAACAGAAACCTTGGCGCGCAGTGTACAGGGGATCGGCGCGTGTCGCTTGCCTTTCGCGAACCGGCGTACGCGCGGGCTCAGCTCTTCGGCCGAAAATCCAGAGTGTCCACTGGCGACGCCGACGCGATCGCCGCGGCCGCCGCGCCCGGCGCCGGCCGGCCGCTGATCAAGCGCTCGAGGTCCGCCTTCACCGCGGCGTTCTCGAGCGCGACGCGCCCCTGCAGGCGCAACAGCACGCGCGAAGGCAGGTCGATCATGCGCGGGTCGCCGGCGCGCAGGTTGGCGGCGACATTCAGAATCGGCACCGCGTGCTGGCTTCGAAAGCCCGGGTTGGCGCGATCGATCGCGTCGATGACCGCGTTTTGCGCGCGGGCGAAGCCGATGACCAGGTCGGCGAGGTGTTCGGCGGTGAGTTCCATGCATCCCCCTTTGTACGCAATGGCGGGAGGATAGCACCGCCCCTCCCAGGGCCGCAGGGAAGCTAGCCTTGCTTGCGGCCGAGCGGCGTAAACAACGCTGCCACCGGCTTTTGCCCGGAACGTTGCGGCGCCTGCGCGCGCTCGATCGGTGGCGAAGTCCGGGGTTGCGAAGGCCGGTTGGACGGCTGCGCGTCCTGAAGGCGCTCGGCTGCCGGCTGTGCGGCCTCGCGGCGTTCCTCCTCCAGCATGCGGCGATGGTGCTCGAGCTGCTCGTCGCGCAGCGACTGCTGGACACGCTCCGAGGGCAGCACGTTG
>JBGPTG010000349.1:0-3771 GCA_041490545.1 Gammaproteobacteria bacterium | reverse complement strand
GGCGAGCAAGCTCATCGTCGGTCCGGACATCAAGCTGAGGGGCGCCGAGATCACCGACTGCGACACGCTGGTGGTCGAGGGCCGCGTTGAGGCGGCCATGGACAGCCGCGTCATCCAGATCGCCGAGCACGGCGTGTTCGTCGGCAAGGTAGGCATCGACGTGGCGGAGATTCGCGGGCGCTTCGAAGGCGAGCTCACCGCGCGAAAGCAACTGGTGATTCGCGCCACCGGGCATGTGTCGGGCACGATACGCTACTGCAAGGTCACCATCGAGGAAGGTGGAGAACTGAGCGGTGACGTGGGCACGATCGACGCGAAGGGCCCGGTTGCCATCCCTGCGGCGATTGCGCCGGACGCTACCGAGCGCAAGCCTGCGGCGGGATCCGCACCGGCGCCGATGCCGACGCACCCTGGTGCGGGTGCCCTTTTCGGCAGGCCGGCGGGGCCGCGCTAGAGCAGGGAGGGTTCAGCCGCCGGGGACGATCCCTGGCGCAAGGGTGAGGCAGAAATCCGCGATATCGCCCGGCCGGGTCCACCAGACGCGGTCGCGCGAGGGGTGGGCGAGGCAATGCTTCAACGCTACGCGCAACGGCCGCAGCCGGAACGGCTGGCCGAACACGTACGGATGGATCGATATGTTGCAGACCAGCGGGTGGCGTTCGCACTGCTCCGCCATTTCCTCGAACTGGTCGACGATCATGTCGCAGAACTCGCGGCCGCTGTGCTTGCGGTGCACCACCATCGGCGAGTCGTTGACCTCGACCGGGTAGGGCACCGACAGGATGGGTCCTGCGCGCGTGCGCATCCAGATCGGCTGGTCGTCGCAAGGCCAGTCCATGAAGTACGTGTAGCCGGCTTCCTTGAGCAGGTCGGGCGTCACGGAAGTTTCATAGGCTCCCGCACCCATCCAGCCCATCGGGCGTTTCTTCTCGTTCTTTGCGAAGGTCTCGGTGACCTCGCGGATCAGGCGCTCCTCGTCGGGCTCCCACATTTCGCGCAGGTTCTCCGAATTGGTGCGGCCGTGCGCGACGATCTCGTCGCCGCGCGCGCGGAGGCGCGTGAAGATCTGCGGCGCGTAGTCGTAGAGCAGGCTGTTGGTGTTGTGCGCGAGCGGCAGCTTCAGTTCGTCGGCGAGGTCGAACAGCCGCCAGATGCCGACGCGATTGCCGTAGTCGCGCCAGGAATAATTGCGCTGCGTCTGCGGTTCGCCGCTTTTCGCGTTGTCGTGTCCCAATCCCGCGCCGAAGGCGAAGCACTCGATGTTGGTGGTGATACAGAAGGCAACGCGCCTGCCGCCGGGCCAGGAATAGTCCTTGCGCTCGGTGATCGGCGAGTAGTCGTAGCGCGACTGCCGCGGCAGGAAGCTTTTCGCCACGTCAGTCAGCCTGAGCGCCCGAGTCCTTGACCGCCTTGCCGAGCTTCGCCACCTCGGCTCGCATGTGCGCGGCGAACTCCTCCGGGGTGCTGGTGATCGGGGTGGCTCCTTGTGCAGCGAAGAATTCCTTCACGTCGGGGAGGGAGAGAACTTTTGCCAGCTCCGCGTGTATCCGATCGGTGGCGTCGCGCTGCATTCCGGCGGGACCGATGATCCCGTTATAGAGCACGAGTTCGAATCCCGGGAAGCCCGATTCCGCGATCGTGGGCACATCCTGTACCGCGGCGACGCGCCCCGGCGTAGTCACCGCCAGCGCCCGTAGCTTGCCGCTCTTCGCGAACGGAAGCGCCGCCGGCATCGAGGAGAACAGGAGCGCAACGTCCCCGGCCATCACCGCGGTGACGGCGGGCGAGCTGCCCTTGTAGGGAACGTGCACCATCTCGATATGCGCCAGCGTCTTGAAAATCTCCCCGGCGAGATGCACGATGGTTCCGGTTCCGGAAGAGGCGTAGTTCAGCTGACCGGATCTCGCCTTGGCGAGCGCGATCAATTCGGCGACCGAATGCGCCGGCAGCGCCGGGTTCACCACCAGCAGTAGCGGCGTCGAAGCCACCAGACTGATGTAGGTGAAGTCCCTGACGCTGTCGTAGGGAAGTTTGCGGTAAAGGCTCGCGTTGATCGCGTGCGTTGTCGCGTCGGCGAAATACAGCGTGTAGCCGTCGGGCGCGGACTTGGCGATGAATTCCGCCGCGATGGTGGTGCCGGCGCCGGGACGGTTGTCGACGACCACCTGCTGGCCGAGATTCGGCGAGAGCCTGGCGCTCAACGCACGTGCCAGCACGTCGGACACGCCGCCCGGCGTGAAACCGACGACCAGGCGGATCGTCTTGTTCGGGTAGCCCTGCGCAAAGGCGCCGGCGCTGACCAGTGTGAAGACAAGGGCGGCGACTGCGCGTCGGAACATCGGATTCTCCTGCAGATCGGGACTCGCGCCGAATATAGAGGAAAGGCCCGCCGCGGGCAACGCCCGGGTCAGGCGGCGCCCGTCTCGCGAGCGCTGCTCACGTACAGGAAGTAGGCAAACAGGAAGCCGGCAGCGATGATGAGGCTCATGACTCCGGCGAGCCAGAATCCCGCCGCGCCCATGGGTGTGACGAGGCCCAGCGCGTCGGCGGGCGCGAACTGCGTCAGCCCCAGCAGGTAGCCTCCGCCCAGGCCCAGTCCCCACAAGGCGACGGTATACACGAGCATCGGAACGAAGGCGATCTTGTAGCCGCGCAGCGCGTTGACGATCACCACCTGCGCGGTGTCGAACAGCTGGAAGAACGCGATATACGCCATCAGTTTCGTGGCAATTGCCTGCACCGCCGGGTCGCGCGTATACAGACCCACGATCGTGTGCGCGCCGAAGAAGATCGTCACTCCGGCGCAGGCCGAGATCGCGAACATGATGCCGATGCCGGTGAGCCCGGTGTTGCGCGCCTCGCGCGGCGTGCCCGCGCCCAGCGCCTGCGCGGTGAGCACGGCGGTCGCGTTGCCGATCGCGATGCCGAACATGTAGAACACCGCGGTGACGTTGGAGGCGATCTGGTGGCCGGCGGAGGTCGCGGCGCCCAGGCGCGCGAGGAAGAGGGCCATGAAGGTAAACGACGTGACCTCGACGAAGAAGGTGAGACCCATCGGCACGCCGAGCTTCAGGTGGCTCCAGAGGATGCGCGGGTCGGGCCAGGACCAGCGCGCGAACACGCGGAAGCGCGCGTAGAAGGGCTGCTTCGCGCAATAGATCCAGGCGATCGCGCAGATCAGCCAGCTCGCTATTGCTGTCGCCACCGCACACCCGGGGCCGCCGAGTTCGGGCACGCCGAACGCCCCGTAGATGAACAGCGCGTTGAGCGGCAGCTTCACCGCGAAGTAGATCAGGTTGATCAGCATCACCGCGCGCGGCCGCGACACCGCGGTGGTGAGCGCGAAGAACACGCGGAAGAGGAGCATCGCCGGCAGCGCCCAGGCGACGCCGTGCAGATACGCGCGCGTCTTCGCCTCCACCTCAGGCGGTGCGCTCGACAGGCGCAGGAAAGGCTCGGGGAAGGCGAGCAGCATCACGCCGATCACGGCGAGGCCCGCCGCGATCCACACCGTCTGGCGCGTCTCCTCGCCGATGCGGTTGAACTGCCCGCCGCCGAAGAGCTGCGCGGCGATCGGCGAGAGCGCCAGCACCACGCCCATCAGCCCGATGAACACGCTGAAGTAAACGCTCGCGCCTATGCCCACCGCCGCCAGGTCGACCGCGCTGTAGCGGCCGGACATGATGGTGTCGAGCACCCCGCTTGCGATGACCGCGAGCTGTGCCACCAGCACCGGCCAGGCGAGGCGGGCGATGGAGCGGGCGATGCGGG
>JBGPTG010000348.1:0-3798 GCA_041490545.1 Gammaproteobacteria bacterium | reverse complement strand
GGATGAACGTGCGGGTAAAGCCTGGTGACCGCGTGCGCGCCGGCGAGACGCTGCTTTGCGATTGACGTAATCAGGTTCGATGTGGCGGCTAGCCCGCGAGTGCCGCCCGATCCGGGCTCGAGCGCACCTCGAGCTTCACGTCGAGCGCTCGCCACGCTTCAGTTTCGTTCTCCAGCGCCGCCTCGGTCATCGGGTGCTCCTCCAGCCAGGCAGGTGGCAGCGCCAGCTGGAAGCCGCTCTTCGATGATTTGCATGCCGGTGCGGGCGGCGCCAGGTCGCGCCGGCTAAGACAAAAGAGCACCGACAGCCGCAGCGCGAAGATCAGCGCCCAGTCGGCCTCGCGCTCGGGCAGATCCTCGAGCTTGGTCAGCTTGCCGCGGTGCGCGAGCACCAGTCGGGAAAGGCGCTCCTGCTCCTTCTGGGAGAATCCGGGCATGTCGGCTTGCGCGAGGATGTAGGCCGAGTGCTTGTGATAGCCCGCGTGCGCGATCGAGATGCCGATTTCGTGCAGGCTTGCCGCCCAGCCCAGCATCTCCGTGTCGGCGTCGGCGGGCTCGCCGTTCAGACTCGCGAGGATACTCTGCGCGAAACGCGCGACCCGATCCGCCTGCGCGGGGTCCACCTGGTAGCGACGCATGAACTGGCGCACCGTCGCCTCGCGCATGTCGCGATGGCGGACGCGCCCGAGGAGGTCATACAAAACGCCCTGGCGCAGCGCCCCGTCGGAGACCTCGAGCTGCTCGATGCCGAACTCGGCGAGCGCTGCGGACATGATCGCCAGCCCTCCCGGGATGATCGCTGCGCGCTCCCCGCGCAGCCCCGGCAAGTCGAGCTTGTCGATCTCGCCGGCCTTGATGAACTGCGCGCGCAGTTTGTCGAGGGCCGCCGCGGAGATCCCCTGTTCGCTCAGGCCGGACTGGCGCAGGATCGAGGCGAGCGACTTCGCCGTACCCGAAGACCCCACGGCATGCTTCCAGCCGAGATTCCGGTAGGCGTCGACGATGCGCTGCAGTTCGTTCGCCGCGGCAATCTCGGCGCGCTTGAAGCAGGATTTCTCCAGCCGCCCATCGGGAAAAAACTGCAGCGTATAGCTGACGCACCCCATGGAGATGCTCTCCATCAACTCGGGCTCGAGCCCGGTGCCGATGATGAACTCGGTCGAGCCGCCGCCGATGTCGATCACCAGGCGCCGCTCGGTCGAAGGCGCGAGACTGTGTGCGACGCCGAGGTAGATCAGGCGCGCCTCCTCCCGGCCGAATATCACTTCGATGGGAAAACCGAGCGTGGCTTCGGCTTCCGAAAGGAACGCTTTTGCATTCTTCGCCGTGCGAAGGGCACTGGTGCCGACCGCGCGTACCGCAGCGCGCGGAAAACCCCGCAGCCGCTCGCCGAACCGCGCCAGCGCCTCGAGCGCCCGCGACTGGGTCGACTGGTCGATGCGACGGTCGCGCGTCAGCCCCGCGCCCAGGCGTATGGAGTCGCGCAGGTTGTCCATCAGGTAGATCTGGTCGTCGACGACCCGGCCGATCTGCAGATGAAAGCTGTTCGAGCCCAGATCGACGGCGGCGAGAGTTTCCTGTTTCACGACGGTGGGGCTGATAACATGCGCGAAGCGGCGCAAAGCGATGCTGCTGCCGCAATATTACGCGGATGTTGCGGAAAGGTGACTGTAATAGTTCTGCAACATGCGCAAACTAGGCTAGGGTTTCGGTGCTTCATCGAACAAGAATCCCCTTGGGCAAGACCCTCCAGGCGCGCTATGTGGCCAGGGAAGTCGCCGTTCTCGCCTTCGATCGCCGGGTGTTCGCCCAGGCCGAGGATCGGCGGGTTCCGGTGCTCGAGCGGCTGCGCTTCCTGTGCATCCTGTCCTCGAATCTCGATGAATTGTTCGAGACCCGTGTTGCCGAATTAAAGGAGCGAATCAAACTCGGTGACGGGCTGGAAATTCCGGGAGAGCCACCTCCCGCCGAGATTTTCGCCCTGGTGAGCGAGCGTGCCCACGCGCTGGTGGCCGACCAGTACCGCCTTCTCAACAAGGAGATCTTTCCGGGGCTCGCCGACGAGGGCGTACGTTTTCTCGCCGAGGGTAACTGGACCCGCGAGCAGCGCGCCTGGCTGCACAGTTACTTCCGCCGGGAGATGATTCCGCTGCTGACGCCGATCGGGCTGGATCCGGCACACCCTTTTCCGCGCGTCCTCAATAAGAGTCTGAATTTCGCCGTCCAACTCGATGGGCGCGATTCCTTCGGGCGCAATTCCGGAACGGCCATCGTGCAGGCACCGCGAGCGCTGCCGCGCGTCATCCAGCTGCCCGGGAAAATCGCGGGGCATGGCTACAGCTTCGTGCTGCTCACCTCGATCCTGCAGGCTTTCGTCCAGGCGTTGTTTCAGGGAATGCGCGTGCGCGGCTCCTACCCGTTCCGGGTGACGCGGAACAGCGATCTGTTCCTCGACGAGGAAGAGATCAAGGATATACGCGCGGCGCTCGCAGGCGAGCTCCCGCAACGGCACTTCGGCGATTCGGTGCGCCTCGAAGTCGCCGACAACATGCCCCAGGACCTCGAGCAGTTCCTGCTGGGGCAATTCCAGCTGTCGGCCGGAGACCTGTACCGCGTCGACGGGCCCGTCAATCTCGTCAGGCTGATGCAGGTCCCCGACCTGGTGGACAAGCCCGAACTCAAGTTCGCCCCGTTCGTCCCGGGAATTCCGAAGGCGTTGGAGAAAAGCCACGATATCTTTCGGGTGATCCGCAAAGGCGATGTTCTGCTCCACCATCCTTTCCAATCGTTCACCCCGGTGATCGGTTTTCTGGAACAGGCGGTGGACGACCCGAGCGTGGTGGCCATCAAGCAGACCGTCTACCGCACCGGCACCGACTCGGTGCTGATGAAATACCTGATCGACGCTGCCCAGCGGGGCAAGGAAGTGACGGTGGTCGTCGAGCTGCTCGCGCGCTTCGACGAGGAAGCGAACCTCAACTGGGCGGCGAAGCTCGAGGAAGTGGGGGCCCACGTGGTCTACGGCGTGGTGGGCTACAAGACCCACGCAAAAATGCTGCTGGTGGTTCGCCGCGAAGAAGGCAGGCTGCGACGCTACGCGCACCTCTCCACGGGCAACTATCATCCGCGCACGGCGAAGCTCTATACCGATTTCGGGCTGTTCACGGCCAACGAGAAGGTCTGCGAGGACGTGAACGAAGTATTCAAGCAGCTCACCGGGCTCGGGCGCGCGCGCCAGTTGCATCACCTGTGGGTCTCGCCTTTCTCGCTGCACGAGCGCATGCTCGCCGCGATCAAGCGCGAGGCGCATCACGCAAGGCGCGGCAAGCCCGCCCACCTCATCGCCAAGATGAACTCCCTGATAGAGCCGCGGATCATCGAGGCCCTGTACCGGGCCTCGCAGGCGGGCGTGAAGATCGACCTGATCGTGCGCGGGGTGTGCGCGCTGCGGCCGGGAATCCCGGGACTCTCGGAGAAAATCCGCGTGCGCTCGGTCATCGGCCGGTTTCTCGAGCATTCGCGCATTTTCTATTTCCTGAACAACGGCGAGGAGAATGTCTACCTCTCCAGCGCCGACTGGATGGGGCGCAACTTCTTCGGACGCATTGAGCTGTGCATACCGATTCTCGACCGCAAGGTCCGCCAGCGCCTGATCCAGGAAGGCCTCAAGCCCTACCTCTCCGACAACAGTCAGTCCTGGGAAATGGACGCGGACGGGAACTACGGCCGCAGGCCCTCGCGCGGCCGCCTCCCGCGTTCGGCCCAGGAGCAGTTGCTGGCAATACTCGCTTCGGAATAG
>JBGPTG010000347.1:0-3804 GCA_041490545.1 Gammaproteobacteria bacterium | reverse complement strand
TCCAATCATCCGTTGCTGCTCGAGCAAGGCAAGCCGCAGGGCCGATGGGAACATCTGGTCGAGCGGCTGAGCGCCCGGCTCGGTACCGATGCAGTGCATGGATTGGCTTGCCGTGCCGAGCACCGCCCGGAGTGTGCCACCGCCACTGCCGAGCTCGGCGTCCCGCCATTTGAGCTGGACTTCGGCGAAAGGCCATTCTGGCTGCTGGAATCCCCCAAGCTGCTGCCGGAGGTCAGCGGGATGCCGCAGCACGAAGGATCGCTGGAGCTGCTCGCCGGTCCGGAGCGCGTCGAGTCCGGTTGGTGGGACGGCGGGGATGTCTTCCGCGACTACTTTATCGCCCGGACGCAAACTCAGTCGCTGCTGTGGATTTTCTGCGACCGGCGCGGAGAAGGCGGCTGGTATTTGCACGGCATCTTCGCCTAGTCCATGTACTCCCCTATTCCCGATTATGCGGAGCTGCATTGTCTTTCCAATTTCAGCTTCCTGCGGGGCGCTTCGCGTCCGGATGAACTGGTGCAACGAGCCGCCGCCCTCGGTTATGCGGCGCTCGCCCTGACCGATGAATGCTCGGTTGCCGGCGCCGTGCGAGCGTACGAAGCGGCAAAGGGATCGGGACTGAAGCTCATCGTCGGGAGCGAAGTGCAATTGCAGAACGGACCCAAGCTGGTGATACTCGCCTCCAGCCGCGAAGGCTACGGCTGCTTGTCGGAGTTCATCACCTGCGGCCGGCGCAGATCCAGGAAGGGCAGCTATGCGCTCCGCTGGACCGATCTCGACGGTGGACTGCCCGGATGTCTCGTGCTGCTCGTCCCCCCTCCCCTCGTTCCCGGCCCGGAGAGCGAAACGCAGGCGCGTGCCGTTGCCGAGCGCTTCTCCGGCCACGCATGGATGGCCGCGGAGTTGCTGTGCGGACCGAACGACCGGGCGCGTCTCGACGGGCTGCGCGAGCTTGCCGCAGCGTCCGGAATGCCGCTGGTCGCAGCCGGTGACGTGCATATGCATCTGCGCTCGCGCCGGCCGTTGCAGGATACGCTCACCGCCATCCGGATCGGCAGGCCGGTGCATTGCTGCGGTCATGCCTTGCATCCCAATGCCGAGCGGCACCTGCGGATGCGCATGCGCCTCGCCCAGATCTATCCGGAAGACCTGCTGTCCGAAACAGTGAAAATCGCTGAACGCTGCGATTTTTCCCTGAAGGAACTGCACTACGAGTATCCGGAAGAGCTGGTTCCCCCCGGGGAAACCCCGACCACCTGCCTGCGCAGACTCGCCGAGGAAGGTTGTCTCGGGCGGTTTCCCCGGGGAATTCCCGAAGCGGTGCGCGATCTCATCGAAAGGGAGCTGGCGCTCATCTCCGAGCTTCGCTACGAGCCTTTTTTCCTCACCGTACACGACATCGTCCGCTATGCCAGAAACCGGGGCATTCTGTGCCAGGGGCGCGGCTCCGCGGCGAACTCTGCGGTGTGTTACGTCCTAGGGATTACCGAAGTGAATCCCGCGAAACAGCAGCTGCTGTTCGAGCGTTTCGTTTCACGGGAACGCAACGAGCCTCCGGACATCGATGTCGACTTCGAGCACCAGCGACGCGAGGAAGTCATTCAGTACATCTATGGAAAATACGGTCGCGACCGCGCTGCGATTGCCGCCACCGTCATCTGCTATCGGCCGAAGAGCGCCTTGCGCGACGTGGGCAAGGCGCTGGGGCTGGATTTGCAGCAGGTCGACCGGATCGCCAGATCGGTCGCCTGGTGGGACGACAGCAAAGACCTGGCGCTGCGGCTGCGCGAGACCGGGTTCGATCCCGAAAGTCCTGCGATGCGGCATCTGGTCGCGCTCTCCGGCCAGCTGCTGGGTTTTCCACGACATCTTTCCCAGCACGTTGGAGGCTTCGTCATCTCCCGTGGCCCGCTGGCGCGCTTGGTGCCGATCGAGAATGCGGCCATGCCCGAGCGCAGCGTCATCCAGTGGGACAAGGATGATCTGGACAGCCTGGGCCTGCTGAAAGTCGACGTTCTCGGGCTGGGCATGCTGTCCGTGGTCCGGCGGGCGCTTGCGTCCGTCAACGCATTGCGCGACAGCCGTCACTCCATGGACAGCCTGCTGCAGGGGGAAGATCCGCGGGTCTACGAGATGATCCGCAAGGCCGATACCGTCGGCGTTTTCCAGATCGAGTCCAGGGCGCAGATGTCGATGCTGCCGCGACTCGGACCGAAGACGTTCTACGATCTGGTGATCGAAATCGCCATCGTCCGCCCCGGCCCTATCCAGGGTGACATGGTGCACCCGTATCTGAGACGGCGGGCCGGAGACGAAGCAATCGAATACCCCAACGCGGCAGTGAAGAAAGTGCTGGAACGCACGCTGGGGGTGCCGATTTTCCAGGAGCAAGTCATGGAACTCGCGGTGGTCGCCGCCGGTTTTACCCCGGGAGAGGCGGATCAGCTGCGCCGCGCCATGGCCGCGTGGAAGCGCAAGGGCGGCCTCGAGCCATTCCAGAAAAAGCTGATGGACGGCATGCGCGAACGCGGTATCCCTGCGGAATTTTCCGAGCGCATCTATCGGCAGATTCTCGGTTTCGGCGAGTACGGTTTTCCAGAATCGCACTCGGTGAGCTTCGCGCTGCTCGCCTACGTTTCAGCCTGGCTCAAGTGCTACGAACCTGCGGTTTTTCTTGCCGCGCTCCTGAACAGCCAGCCGATGGGTTTCTATACGCCTTCGCAGCTGGTGCAGGACGCGCGCCGGCATGGCGTCGAGGTCCGCCCGGTTGACGTGACGGCAAGCCAATACGAATGCACACTCGAACCCGGGGAAGCCGGGCCGGCGGTTCGCCTGGGTTTTCTGCTGGTGCAAGGCCTCTCCGAAGAGGGCGCAAAGCGCATCGTCGAAGCGCGTACGCAAGGGACGCTGCAGTCGGTCGACGATCTTGCGCACCGCGGATCGTTGAATCGCCACGATCTGAAATACCTGGCCGCGGCAGGCGCCCTGCAAGGGATGAGCGGACACCGGCGCCAGGCCCACTGGGCGGTTGCCGGCGTGGACACCCGCAGGCACATTCTGCGCGGCGTGCCGGTCGCGGAAACCCCGGTCTTCCTCAAGCTGCCCACGGAGGGCGAAAACCTGGTAGCCGACTACGCCGCCACGGGGCTGACGCTGGGGCGGCATCCGCTGGCGCTGTTGCGGCAGCATCTTTCGCGCATGCGCTTTTCCACTGCCGCCGAGCTGCGTTCCCTGCCAGGCGGGCGGCGTGCACGCGCGGCGGGCATCGTCACCGGCCGCCAGCGTCCGGACACGGCCTCGGGGGCCGTGTTCGTCACGCTCGAGGATGAAACCGGCTACGTCAACGTCATCGTCTGGCGCGATCTCACCGAGCGCCAGCGGCGGGAACTGCTTGGCGCGCGACTGATGGGGGTCGACGGCATGCTGGAGCGGGAAGGCGACGTGGTGCATCTCGTGGCAAAGCGTCTGAGCGACCACACCGTGCTCCTCGGGCAGCTCGCCACGGAGTCGCGGGATTTTCACTGAGAAGGTGCCGAGCTAGTCCACCGTGATGCCGTTGCGGCGAATGAACACCGCCCACGTTTCCCGCTCCTTCTTCAAACTCGCGGCGAAGGTATCCGGCGTGTCGAATACCGGGAACAATTCCTGAGCTTCGAGTTTTTGCCGGATTGCCGGGGATTTCATCGCGTTGATGACTTCGGCGCCGAGCCGTCGAACGATCGCGACCGGCGTCCCCCGGGGAACGACGACGCTGAACGACGCGAGCACCTCGAGATCCGGGTATCCGGCTTGCGCAAGCGTGGG
>JBGPTG010000346.1:0-3809 GCA_041490545.1 Gammaproteobacteria bacterium | reverse complement strand
TTGTCCTTGTCCTCGCTCGCCTTGATCGATTCGTCCACCGTGACGACGTCGGCGGGCTTGCCCTTCTCTATCAGGCGCGCGATATGGCGGTACAGGCGCCGGTGGTCGTCACGGTAGAAGTCGCCGTCGGAGACGACATCGGCAATCTTGTCGAAGGCGCCGTTGTCGATCAGCAGGCCGCCCAGCACCGACTGCTCGGCGTCGATCGAATGCGGCGGCACCCTGAGGTTCAGGAGCTGGGAATCCGGGACTGCCTGCTGTAGGGGTTGCGCCATCGTGGTTTGCAGCGTTCACAAAAATTCTACACTGCGGCATGCCGCTCACGGCAACTAAATGCGTGGCATGGCAACCGCAAAAACAAAAAGGCCGGGAGACCCCCGGCCTTCCTTCCCCATCAATGCCTTGCGTGGCTCTACTGGTCCGCCGTCTCTCCAAGCACGGAAACCTTGATATGAACGAGCACGTCAGTGTGCAACGCAATCCCGATGGAATGGTCCCCGACCGTTTTCAGCGGCCCCTGTGGCAGCCGCACCATCGCGCGTTCGACCTCGAACCCCTGGGCTTTCAGAGCCTCTACGATGTCGATGGTAGTCACCGAGCCGAACAGGTGCCCGTCGACGCCCGCCTTCTGGGTGATTTGTATCATCAGGCCGTCGAGTTTCGCGCCCTTTTCCTGGGCGGCAGCGTGCGCGTCGGACTGGGCTTTTTCTAGCTCGACGCGGCGCTTCTCGAACTCGGCGAGGTTCTCGGGTGTCGCGCGCTTCGCCTTTCCCTGCGGAAGAAGGAAGTTCCGCGCGAAACCGTCCTTCACCTTGACCACGTCGCCCAAGCCGCCGAGGTTGACCACTTTCTCAAGAAGAATCACTTGCATGGCGCGCCCCTAGTGCAGATCGGTATACGGCAGCAGCGCCAGATAGCGCGCACGCTTCACAGCGCCGGACAGCTGGCGCTGATAGTGAGTGCGGGTGCCAGTGATGCGCGCCGGAATGATCTTGCCGTTCTCACCGATGAAATCCTTGAGCAGATCGACATCCTTGTAATCGATCCACTCGATCTTCTCCGCGGTGAACCGGCAGAACTTGCGCCGCTTGAAGAGCTGCTTGGAGCCCTTCTGGTCGCGCTTGCCGTCGCGACCCTTGCCTTTTCCCTTGCCTTTGCCTTTGAAACCGCCTCTGCCTCTGGGTGGGGGCATATCTGTGTCTCCCGATTCAATCCTGTTTGTCGAATTCGATCTGCGATGCGTGCAGCACCAGCGCCCGGCTCGCGCGGCTGCGCGACGCGATGAACCCGGTGACCGTCACATGGCTTCCCAACTGTGCCGCGGCGAGCAGCTTCGCCTCGCGCTCGAACGCCACCGCGGCGATCTCGCAACTCACCTTGCGCTCGCCGCCCGTCTGCGCCTGCGTGGAGTCGTGCTGCAGCCGGAACTTCAGCACCGACACGCCGGCCGGCGTATGCCGCAGCGTATCGATCTCCACCAGTCTGCCGGACATCACGACGCGGTTCTTCTGCGCCAACTCAGGCGCCCGCCGGCTCGGCAGGCTGCACCGGCTCCACGGGTGGTGCCTCGGCGCGTGTGGCTTCAGCGCGTGGTGCCTCGGTGCGCGGTGCCTCACCGCGCGACGTCTCGCCCGGGTTGAGGACCGACCTGGACTTCTCCTCTTTCATCATCGGCGAAGGCGTGGTCCAGGCGCGCTCCATCTTCATGATCAGATGCCGCAACACCGCGTCGTTGAACTTGAAGGAGTGCTCCAGTTCGGTGAGCGTCTCGCCGTCGCACTCGATGTTCATGAGCACGTAGTGCGCCTTGTGCACCTTGGCAAGCGGGAAAGCGAGCTGGCGGCGGCCCCAGTCTTCGAGCCGGTGGATCGTGCCGTTCCTCGAGGTCACCGTAGCGCGGTAACGCTCGATCATCGCCGGGACCTGCTCGCTCTGGTCCGGATGAACGATAAAACAGATTTCGTAATGTCGCATGCATTCTCCCTGTGGATTAAGCCGCCTGTTGATTCCGCCGTTGCGACGCGGCGGAGGCTGGTGCGGCAGGGTTGCCAAGTTGTGAAAACAAACGACCGCACGTGCGGTCGTCGAAGGGGTTGAATAGTAACAGAATCGACCGGAGTCGGACAAGCCATTCATAGACGGGCACGGTAGTCCCCGTTGCAGCGCGAGGTATTGCGCGAGACAATGGCGCGTATTACTATCGGCTCATGAATACCATCTCGCTAAAACTATCTGATCGGCTGCTGGAACGATTGGAAGCGGAGTCGCGCGCGCGGGGCACTACCAAATCTTCGCTGGTGCGGGAGTGCCTGGAGAAGTCGCTCGGTGCCCGACCCGTCGACGGCGAGGCCACCTGCTACGATCTGGCGAGCGACCTGGCCGGGTCGCTGCGAGGCCTGCCGCGTGATCTGGCAACCAACCCGAAGTATCTGGAGGGTTTTGGCCGGTGAAGGGCGCGGTGCTGCTCGACACCGGGCCCTTGGTGGCCTTTCTCGCCGCCGGCCTCAAGCATCATGCCTGGGTTTGCGAACAGTGGAAACGGCTGCACCCGCCGCTGCTCACCTGCGAGCCGGTGCTGACCGAAGCCGCTTTCCTGCTAAAACGCGAAGGGCGCGGGATCGATCCGCTCTTTGAGTTGTTGGAGCGGGGCGTGTTGCGGGTGGGTCTGGAAATCGAGGATCAACTGGCGGATCTGCGCACGTTGATGAGCCGCTACCGGGATCGGCCCATGTCACTGGCCGACGCCTGCCTGGTGCGGCTGGCGGAGTTGCACCCGGGCGGCGCCGTCCTTACGCTCGACGGGGATTTTCGCATTTATCGCCGCCACGGCAACAAGGTCATTCCGGTGCTGATGCCGGAAAACTGAATCGAGAAATGAAATCAACGAGAACAAACCCGCATCGCGCCACTCCCTGAAGTCTGACCTCGCTCGCATCATCACCGAAGACACGATAAGGGAAGTTGCACTGCCGATGTGCCCAGTCGATATCAAGGTGTGCGCGGTAGAAGATGTCTGGCGCGGATTGAAGCTCGTTTTGAGAAAAAAGAACCGAACATGACTATCAAACCCGCCCATCGTCGGGCGCTCGCGCACCTCAAGCGTCGCGACTGGGACAAGGCCCACGCGATCGTGATGGACATGGAGGACAAGTTCGCCTACCGAATGCATGGCCTCGTGCACCTTATCGAAGACGATCTTGAGAACGCGCGCTACTGGTACGACAAGGCCGGCGTGCCGTTCGGCAAGAACGCCGCGTCGGAAATAAAAGAAATCGCCGCGCTTCTGACTACGCGCCCGCGCGCCGCCGCCGCGACTCGAACAGGCACACACCGCTCGCCACGGAAACGTTCAGGCTCTCGACGCTCCCGCGCATAGGGATCTTCACCAGCAGATCGCAGCGCTCGCGCGTGAGCCTGCGCATCCCTTCGCCTTCCGCCCCCAGCACCCAGGCGACCGCCTCCGGCAGTTCCGCTTCGTAAAGCGTCTTCTCAGCGCGCTCGTCGGTGCCGACGATCCAGATGTTGCGCTCCTTCAGATCGTCGAGCGTACGCGCGAGGTTGGTCACCATGTAGTACGGCACCGATTCCGCAGCGCCGCTGGCGATCTTCGACACCACGGCGCTGATGCCCGCGGCCCGGTCCTTGGGCGCGATCACTGCGTGTGCCCCGGCCGCGTCGGCGACGCGCAGGCAGGCTCCGAGGTTGTGCGGGTCGGTGACGCCGTCGAGCACGAGCAAGAGCGGCGGCTCCTTCAGCGAATCGAGCAGATCCTCCAAGCCTTCGCGCGCAGGTTTCTCGAACGCCATCGC
>JBGPTG010000345.1:0-3836 GCA_041490545.1 Gammaproteobacteria bacterium | reverse complement strand
TGCGGATTGATGCCGATTCCGGAAAAGGCGAACTCGGTCATGTTGCTGCGTCCGATGATGATGGCGCCCGCGGCGCGCAGCCGCGCGACTGCCGCCGCGTCCGCGCTCGCCGGCGGCGCCTCGCGCAGGATCTTCGATCCGGCCGTGGTCACGTCGCCGGAGATATCGAAAAGATCCTTGATCGAAACCGGCAATCCGGCGAGCGGAGAAGGCACGATGCTTTCTCTTCGCAGCCGGTCCGACGTATCGGCTGCAAGTCGCGCGTCCTGCGCGTGCACCTTGGTGAAGACGCGCACGCCCTCGCCGCCCGCGTCGGCGATCCGCGCGAGCGCCGCCTCGACGAGCTTGCGGCTGGTGGTTTTCCCCTCGGAAAGATCGCGCGCCAGTGCCGCGACCGGGCGGACAATCGCTTCAGCCACGTCGATGCGCGCTAGGGCTTGGCGCTCTCATCGTAATAGTGCAACTCGAGCAGGAGACACCCCTTCTCCGACCTGAACGGGCCATGCGGCGTGCCCGGCGGGCGGCACGCGTAGGTGTTCGGACCGAACTTCGTGCCGCCTTTCCCGTTCTTGTCGCTGCCGACGATCAGGTCGCCGGAGACGAGGTAGACCTCCTCCCAGTATTCGTGTACGAACGGCTCGGTCGTGTACACGCCCGGTGCGAAACGCAGGTGCCGAGTGCGGAAGCCGCGCCGGTTCTTCTCGTCGAGGAAACCCGACAGGATCTGCTGTTCGATCCCGTCCGGATAGTCGGGAAGCGTCTCCCATCCAGCGTCCAGGTCAATCCGGTGGAACTCCTTGTGTTCCTTGTGAATCGTCATGTCTCTCTCTCAATCTGCGATCGCAAGACAACGGGTCCAATAGCCATGCGTCAGGCTGCGATTCTTCAGCGCGTCGTGCAATTCAATTTCGAACCGCTCGCCCCCGCCGATTTCGCCGTGAACCGCGAGCGTGCCGCAGAACATTGCGCTCCCGGCCGGGAGATCCCCGCCCGACTGCGCGAGACGCGCAAGCAGATCGCGCGGTGCCAGCATCCTGCTCACCGGGCCCTCCTGGTACAGGACGCGTTTGCCCTTGCGCGTCACATGGGAGCGCAGCACCAGAGCGTCCCAGCGATCTTCCACGTCGTCCAGTCGCCACAACGCCCGCCCCACGGGCTTGGGGCACATCTGCTTGGACACGGTGACGCCGTACGCTTCCACCTTCCGGTCGGTATGATCTGATCCCACGCCCACGTAAAGGCCGTCGGGTGCGGAGATGAGCACGAACTCGACTTCACCGCTGGAATCCCCGCCCACGACCTCCAGATCCGTTTCCGTGGTGAGCAGGTTGGCCCCCAACCGATAGAAGCACGGCACGCTTCGCGGGCGCTTTACCCCGATCGCTGCGAGCTCCGCGATATGCTGTTCCACCGAGGCCGGATCGCGTCCGGTCCATCCGGCGATGATAAGGGAGGAGATGCCGATATTTCGGGCCGCGTCTGCGACGGTGAATTCCATTTCCTGCCTTCCTGAATCGTTCAGGTTTCGCTTGCACGGCAACTCTAACCGAGGGCCAAGCAATGTCAACTGCGCATCGCATCCGAACCCTGCACCGTCTTAGCGTCACTCCCGCGCCTTGCCACCCAGTTCTGCGGCCAGGAAGTCCACGAAGGCTTTGCGGCTGACTGAGGCGAAGCGCCCGGGCGGGAAGACCGCATATAGCCCCGCGGGTTCTGGCCGGCGGTCCTCCAGTATCACTCGCAGCCGTCGGCGCTTCAGGTAGGGCTCGAACATGAGATCGGGACCGACGACGATGCCCTGGCCCGCTAGCAACGCGTGAGTGAGCAGCACCCCGCTGTTGGTACCAAGATTTCCGGAGAGCAGTACCGGTTTGCCCCGTGCGCCTTCGCTGCCAAACGGCCAGCGCGCGCGCGACTGGAATTCCGAGTAGCTCAGACAGTTGTGGTTCCTGAGTTCCTTGGGCGTGCGAGGGCAGCCGTGGCGCTTCAGGTAGGCGGGAGAGGCCACCGCCTGGAAGCGCACGTCGCGCAGTTTGCGGCAGATAAGGTTGGAGTCGTTGAGGTTGCCGATTCTGAGTGCGACGTCAAAGCCCTCTTCGATGGGGTCCACCTGCAGGCTGGTGACCCGCACATCGAGCTGCACCTCGGGATATTTTTCCTGGAAGCGCGAGATGAGCCGTCCTACCGGTGAGACCACCAGGGTCTGCGGCAGGGTGACCCGCAGCAGGCCGCGCGGCCGTTCCGGCGCTGAGGTCGCGAACGCGGCTGCCCGCTCGGCTACGTGCTCCAGGTCCTTGCAGTGCACATGGAAGCGCTCGCCCGCCTCGGTGAGGGATAGGCTGTGGGTGGAGCGGTAGAGCAGCTGCTGGCCGAGCTCGCTCTCGAGTGCAGAGACGTGCCGGCTCACGACCGACTTGGACAGTTGCAGGCGAGCCGCCGCCTTGGTGAAGCTGCCGGACTTCACGACCTCGGTAAAGCTCGACATAAGTTCGAGCAGGTTCATTGGGACAAATCCGGTATTAAAGGTTTTGCAACAATAAGTTCCTTTGACGCAGGATACCAAGTTTTAGCGCAACGCTCATAATGTGCCCAACTGACACGGGAGGGTGGCATGACCAAGCAACGCATCAGCTATGTTCCCCTAGACAAGATGAGCGCGGAAATGCGGAACGAGATGGAGCGCTGCGCGCGCGAGGGCACCCCGCGTCCGGAAAGCAGTGCTGTACGCGCCCACGTGCCGGACTGTTTCTGGTTCTTCGCCGACTCCTGGAACAAGGTCTTCAGGAACGGCGTGCTCGACCATGCCATCAAGGAGTTGTGCCGCGTCTATGTGTCGCGCTCGGTAGTCTGCGAGTTCTGCGGCAACCAGCGCTCGATCAAGGGCGCGAACCAGGGCCTGAAGGAAACCCACTACGACGACTTGGTGAACTTCGAAAAATCGCTCAAGTACGACGCCCGCCAGAAAGCCGCGCTCGCCTATGCCGAGGCCATCGTCTGGCGCACTGAGACTGACGACGCGTTCTGGGAGAGGATGGCCAGACACTTCAGCGAACCCGAACTGGTCGAACTGGGCTGCGCGGTCGGCCTCACCTTCGGCCAGCAAAGCTGGCTGCGCCTTTTGAACATCGATCACCATCAGGTGATGGCCGGTAACTCGGGCTCCATGGCCCCCGGCTTCGAGAACGCCGAGGCGCTCACGAAGTCCAAATCCGCGCCGGACTACTGGGCGAAAAAACAGCCCGCATCGAGGAAGAACGCTGCCTAACCTGCCGTTCCACGACAAGGAGGATGTCATGCCGAAATTCGTCATCTCGCCGCACTTCAGACTGCAGGAATGGGTGGCCGAGGAAAAGGGATATTTCAAAGGCGAGGGCCTCGACTACGAGTTCCGCGACAACTACGGACCCGGCGACGTGGCGAAGAAACACGCCACCCCGAACAAGATCGGCGCCTTCCAGAGCATCGAACAGGGCCGTGCATGCGATGTGAGCGGCGCCTGCCACTGGACGGTCAACGTGGCGGCATCCACCGGGCATGGCAAGCTCTACGCCGACGCATATTCGGTGGCACCTTGCGGCGTATTCGTGCCCCTGGAGTCGAACATCCGGCACCCTGGCGATCTGAAAGGCGTGCCGATTTCGGTCGGCTACCAGTCGGGCAGCCACTATTCGACGATCCAGGGCTTGGAGCAGTACCTGTCGCTCGACGACATCAAACTCTCCTTCGCCGACGGCCTGTTGTTCAGCCGTCTGGAGAAGTTGATCGACCGCAAGGTGCCGGCAGCGTCGCTCTTCAGCGGCCCGTACTATTTTCTCGAGCAGCTGGGGTTTCGCAAG
>JBGPTG010000344.1:0-3859 GCA_041490545.1 Gammaproteobacteria bacterium | reverse complement strand
TCCACGCCTTCCACCGCGGCGATTTTCTCGAGGTTGTCCAGGCCCTGCTGGGTCTCGATCTGCACCAGCACGCAGATCTCCTCGTGCGCGCGCTTGGCGTAGTCCTTCACACGGCCGAAACGCGTCGCGCGCGTCGCGCCCGCTACGCCGCGCATGCCCGCAGGCGGATAGCGCGTGTAGGCGACGGCGTTCTTAGCTTCCTCGGCGTTCTGCACGTAGGGAACGAGAATCGACTGCGCGCCGATGTCGAGGAAGCGTTTTATCGTGACCATGTCGTTCCAGGGCACGCGCACCACCGGGTGCGTGGGGTAGGGCGCGGCGGCCTGAAGCTGCGAGAGCACCGACTCGAGGTCGTTCGGCGAGTGCTCGGTGTCGAGCAGCATCCAGTCGAATCCCGAGCCTGCGACGAGCTCGGTCGCGTAGTGGTGAGAAAGGCTGCACCACAGGCCGATCTGGACCTTGCCCGCCTTGAGCGCGCGCTTGAATGTGTTGGCGGGAAGTTCCATGGTCAGACCTTGTAGCCTTTCTCTTTGAGCGCCTTGTCGACCCACGAACGGTCGACCGTGCCGGCGCGGATCTGCTTCATCGAGCCTTCTTCCTTCACCAGGATCGCCTTTGCCGAGGCGAGGATGGCTTCCGCATGCTCCTGGGGTACGGAGACCAGGCCGTCGGCGTCGCCGACGATGATGTCGCCGGGATTCACCGGCATGCCGCCCATGACGATCGGCACGTTGATCTCGCCCGGGCCGTTCTTGTAGGGGCCGCGGTGGGTGACGCCGCTCGCGTAGACGGGGAAGCTGCCTTGCCGCAGCTCGGCCGAATCGCGGATCGCGCCCCAGATCACCATGCCGCCGACGCCGCGCTGCTCGGCGCGCGCCGACATCAGCTCGCCGATGATCGCGTGATCGTTGAAACCGCCGCAGTCGACGACGATGATATCGCCGGGCTCGGCGGTGTCGATCGCCTTGTGCACGAGCAGGTTGTCGCCCGGCGCAGTGCGCACCGTGAACGCCGGGCCGCAGAGTTTCGCGCCGTTGTGCATCGGCCGAAGCTGCGGCCCGCCCGCGTACAGGCGCTCCATGCTGTCGGAGAGGTGCGGAGTGACCATCTTGGCGAGCTCGGCGACGAGCTTCCTGTCGGGACGCTTCGGGATGGGAAGGATGCGAAAGCCGATGGCGGTCATGAGCGTGGCTCCCTAGACGAACTGCACTGCGATCCCGCCCAGGGGGCCGAAGTCCCCGTGCAGCGTGTCGCCCTTGTTGGCGAATACGACGCGCGTAAACGAGCCGGCGAGAATCAGGTGCCCGGCTTCGAGCGTCACGCCGTTTTTCCCCAGCCGGTTGGCAAGCCAGGCCACGCCCAGCGCCGGATGTCCGAGCACGCCCGCGGCCAGGCCCGTCTCCTCGATCTCGGAGTTGCGGTACATGATGCCGCCGACCCAGCGCAGGTCCATTTCCATCGGGCCGATCGGGCGGCCGCCGACGACGATGCCCGCCGCCGCACCGTTATCGGCGACGGTGTCGAAGATCTTGCGCGGGTTCACGATGCGCGCGTCGACGATCTCCATCGCGGGTATCACGTACTCGGTCGCGCGCAGCACCTCGGTGAGCCCGACTCCGGGGCCCTTCAGGGGCTTCCCGAGAATGAAGGCGAGCTCGACTTCGACGCGCGGGACGCAGTAGTTCGAGTGCGGCACTTTCGCGCCGTCGGCGATCATCATGTAGTCGAGGAGGTGCCCGTAATCGGGCTCGTTGATCTGCGAGGAAGCCTGCATCGCCTTGGAGGTGAGCCCGACCTTGTGGCCGATGAGCTTGGCGCCCGCCTTGATCTTGTACTGCGCCACCGCGGTGGAGATGGCGTAGGAATCCTCGATGGTGATGTGCGGATAGGTGACGGAGAGCTGCACCGCCTGCTTTTTCTCCTTTTCGGCGGTCAGCAGGGTCTCGACGCATTTCTTGCGCTCGGCTTCGGATAGCGGCATGGAGATCGTCTTTCTTTTCGGGAATGCGGATTTTACACTGCGGCGAATTCCCGGACGTGCCTGGATCCCCGCCTGCGCGGGGATGGTTTGACGCCCTTCGGCGTCAAACCACCTCGAACAGGCCGGCCGCCCCCATGCCGCCGCCTATGCACATGGTGACGACGACGTGCTTCGCGCCGCGGCGCTTGCCTTCGATCAAGGCATGGCCGGCGAGGCGCGAGCCGCTCATGCCGTAAGGATGGCCGAGCGCGATCGCGCCGCCGTCCACGTTCAGGCGTTCGTTCGGGATGCCGAGCCGGTCGCGGCAGTAGATGACCTGCACCGCAAAGGCTTCGTTCAGTTCCCAGAGGTCGATGTCTTCGATCCTGAGCCCCGCGCGCTGGAGCAGCCGCGGCACGGCGAACACCGGGCCGATGCCCATCTCGTCCGGCTCGCATCCGGCGACCGCGAAGCCGCGGAAGATGCCGAGCGGCCTGAGGTTCTTTTTCTCGGCGAGCTTCGCGTCCATCACCACGCATGCGGAAGCGCCGTCGGAGAACTGGCTCGCGTTCCCCGCGGCGATCGTGCCGCCTTCGATCGCCGGCTTGATATTGGAGACGCCCTCGTAAGTCGTGTCGGCGCGGATGCCTTCGTCCTTCGTTGCCGTGATTTCCTCGATCCAGGTCTTGCCCGAGTCCTTGTCCGCCTTCTGCATCTGCACCGTGATCGGAAAGATTTCCTGATCGAAGCGTCCCGCGTCCCGAGCCGCCGCAGCGCGCCGCTGGCTCTGCACGCCAAACTCGTCCTGGTGCTCGCGGCCGATCGCATAGCGTTTGGCGACGACTTCGGCGGTCTGCAGCATCGGCATGTAGATCGCCGGCTTGTGGCGCTCGAGCCATTCGTCGTGCGCCATGTGCTGGTTCATCTCGTTCTGCACGCAGGAGATCGATTCGACGCCGCCTGCGACGACGATGGGCACTTTGTCCACGATCACGCGCTGTGCTGCGATCGCGATCGTCTGCAAGCCCGAAGAACAGTAGCGATTGACGGTCATGCCTGAAACCGTGGCCGGGCAGCCCGCGCGGAGCGCAATCTGCCGCGCGATGTTGTGGCCGGTCGCGCCTTCCGGATGGGCGCAGCCCATGATGACGTCCTCGACCTCGGCCGGATCGATGCCGACGCGTTCCATGGCGTGCTTCACGGCTTCGCCGCCGAGCGTCGCCCCGTGGGTCATGTTGAACGCGCCGCGCCAGGCCTTGCATAGCGGCGTGCGGGCGGTGGATACGATCACGGCATCGGTCACGGGATCCTCCTGGTTTCAGCCGGCGAGTTTTGCGAGCAGGCTCTTCAGCATCGTACGCTCGCCCGGAGCCAGCCGGGCGATGAAGGCCCCCTCGCGGGAGCGTATCCGCCGTCTGAGGCGACCGAGCAGCGACGTTCCCTTCGGCGTCAGATGAAGGCCCCAGACGCGCCCGTCATGCTCGCGATGCCTGCGCTCGGCCAGGCCCCGGTCCACCAGCCAGTCGGTCAGCGACATGGCGCCGGAGCGCGCCGTACCCAGCACCTTGCCGAGGATGGTCTGGGTGATTCCGGGATTTGCATCGAGGATGACCAGAGCAGTGAACCGAGGCGGGGTGATGCCGGCGCCCGCAGTAGCCCGGAAAAACGCGCCGAACGCCGCGACCTGGGCGCGGCGCAGCGCGTAGCCGTAATAGTCCTCCAGGTCGCTGTAGTCGATTCCCGGTACGCGCGCAAAATTGCTCGGGCGCGGTCCGCGTGAAGCGTGGTTTCTCATTGACCGGTAAATTGTAATGGTATATAACAATCGAAGAAAGCCGGAAAAAAGGCTCGTTGGACCTTCGAAGCTCTGCAGAAGGGCACAAGGAGGAGGTCATGGGT
>JBGPTG010000343.1:0-3859 GCA_041490545.1 Gammaproteobacteria bacterium | reverse complement strand
TCGCGGTATTCGGCGAGATCGGGCTCGCCGGCGAGGTGCGCCCCGCGCCGCGCGGGCAGGAGCGGCTGAAGGAAGCCGCGAAGCTCGGTTTCACGCAGGCGATCATCCCGAAGGCGAACCTGCCGAAGCAGAAGATCGACGGGCTCGAGGTCATCGCGGTCGAGCGCGTCGCCGATGCGATTGCGCAGTTCCGGCGCGATCCGGCGGGGAAGTAATAGACTGTCGTCCGACAAGGAGGAACCTGCATGAAGATCGTCATGTTCCTGTGGTTGTGCGCGATACCGGCGTTGACGCAGGGGGAGACCGTTTACAAACCAGGCAGGAGAGAGAATTCGTGAACTATCAATTTCAAGAAGAAGTGGGCAAGTTGATCCTGCGCCTTACGGTCGGGATTCTCATGCTGTTTCATGGGACGGCAAAAATACTTAACCCCGGCGCTCTCGATGCCATGGGGAGCCAACTCGCCAGTAATGGATGGCCCGCGTATGTCGCCTATGGTATTTATTTTGGCGAAGTTCTTGCGCCGTTGATGATCATTGTCGGAGTGTTTTCGCGCATTGGCGGCTTGCTCATCGCAATCGATATGGTTTTCGCGATTTTGATGGCGCATACCGCCCAGTTGCTTACGTTGTCAAAAAGCGGCGGGTGGGCGGTCGAATTGCAGGGCTTCTATCTGCTGTGCGGCATCGCCATATTCTTCCTTGGCAGCGGCACGATGGCGATGAAGCCAGACTGACATAGGACAGCACGTGACAGTGAAGTACATGCATTCTGCGCAATCCGGAATCCTCGCCGCCGTTCCGCGCGCGGCGCGCTATCTCACGTTCAATCTGAAAGACGGCGCCGCGCCGCAGGAAGCGCTTCGCGCGCTCGCGCGCCTCGCCGACGGAGAAGCCTGCGTCGTCGGCCTCGGCGCGCCGCTGCTCGCCGCGCTCGGCCGGGCGGTTCAGGGGCTGCGGCCCTTCGCGCGTTTTCCCGGCGCAAAGGTGGACACGCCGGCGACGCCCGCCGCGCTCTGGTGCTGGCTGCGCGGCGACGATCGCGGGGAGATTGCGCTGCGGGGGCGGAGAATCGAGCGGCTCCTTACGCCGGCGTTTGCCGTCGATAGCGTGATCGACGCCTTCCGCTACGGTCGCGGGCTCGATCTCACCGGCTACGAGGACGGCACCGAGAATCCTCGCGGGAAAAAAGCGGTGGAAGCAGCCATCGTGAAAGGTGCGGGGCCGGGATTCGACGGCGCTTCCTTCGCCGCCGTGCAGCAGTGGGTCCACGACTTCGACCGGTTCGAGGCGATGGCGCGCAAGGACCAGGACAACGCCATCGGCCGCCGCAAACGCGACAACAAGGAACTCGAGAAAGCACCGGCCTCCGCGCACGTGAAGCGCACCGCGCAGGAAAGCTTTTCGCCCGAAGCCTTCGTGCTGCGCCGCTCGATGCCCTGGACCGACGCGACGCGCGCCGGGCTGGTCTTCGTCGCTTTCGGCAACTCGCTTGACGCCTTCGAAGCGCAGCTCCGGCGCATGGTCGGGGCGGAAGACGGGACGGTGGATGCGCTGTTTACGTTTACCCGCCCGGTGGGCGGTGCTTACTTCTGGTGCCCGCCAGTGAGGAAGGGAGGGCTGGATTTGCGGGCGGTTGGGGTGTAGTCAGGTCCGGCAATATGGTGGCATATGATTCCATGTGCAGACAGATAGATGTTTGTATATACCTATGTATGGTTTTACGATGAGCCGATCCCGACATTCTCGCGGGTGCCGGCGAGCAGTTCAGGCGGGTCCTGGGCGGCACGGGCGGAGCCCTGGCATGGCCCGCGCTGCTGCGTAAACTCGACCGGCTCGACCCCGGTTACCGCAGGTAGCTCAAGATCGCATTGTCCTGGCAGCTTCCATCCCGCTGCGCACCGCGGCCTCTATCGTTCCCGGATAATCGCTGGCAACGTAATCGCCTGCGAGCACCAGATTCGGAATCGCCGTGCTCGCCTGCGGCCGCGCGAGCGCGGGCGTGCAGGAAAACGTCGCGCGTTTTTCCGTGATGACCTGCGACCAGCGCGGCGAAGGCAGTTCGACGAGCGCCGCCTTCAGTTCGATCCCGATCCGGGTCGTCAGTTCTTCTTTCGTCAACTCTTGGTGCGCGCCCGAGGCGCTGATCACCGCGGCGAGCAATCCCTTCGGCCCGCCGAGACGGCCGCGGTCGAATACCCATTGGAGAATTCCTCCGGCGAAACCGAGCATAGTCGCGGGCAGCGAAACCGATTCCGGATATTGCAGGTAGCAGGTGACGATCGGCTCGTAAGCGAAGGCGCCGATCGTGGCGAGCGCATCGGCGAGCTCGGGCAGCTGCACCAGCAGCGGTCCGGCCTGGTGCGGGCCGCAGGCGATCACCACGCCGGAAAACTCTTGCGTGTCGTTGAGACGGAATCCACCGGACATGCGCTCGACGCGGCGCACCGGCGTGCCGAGCTCGATCGCGCCGCCGCGCGCTTTCACATATTCGGCGGCGGGCTCCGGAAACAGGCGGCCAAGATCGGTGCGCGGGAGGAGGAGGTCGCTGTTCCCGCGACGCCCGGTCAGGCCATCGCGTAGCGCGTTCGCGAACACCTGCGCCGACGCGCGTTCGACCGGAGTATTCAGCGCCGACACGCACAGCGGCTCCCACAGGTGCGAGCGCAGCGCGCCGGTCTGCCCGTGCTCGTCGAGCAGCTGCGCGACACTGCGATCGGGCGCTACGCGATAGCGTTTCGCGCTCAGCGTGACCATGAAGCGCGTCGCCGCCAATGACTGCGCGAGCGACACGCCTTTCGCGCCGAGCACCGCGACGAGCAGGTTGAGCGGCGCGGGCAGCCGCGGCGCGCGCAGATGAAAGCCGTCGGTGTAGCGAAGCTCCAGCGGGACGCGCAGCAGCGCCCGCTCCGGATCGACACCGACCTTTCGCATCAGCGCGAGCGTGTCGCGATACGCGCCGATCAGGATGTGCTGGCCGTTGTCGAGGTCGGTGCCGTCGACGCTGACGCGGCGCGCGCGTCCGCCGAGACTGCGCGAAGCCTCGAACACCGTGACCGGAATGCCGCGCCCGGCGAGATCGACGGCCGCCGCCATGCCCGCCCAGCCGGCGCCGACGACGGCGACGCGGTTCAAGCGCTAACCCAGGTGCGCCAGGCGATCCAGAGCTTGCGGACCGGCGTGAGCACGGTGCGTTGCCTGAGCACCTGGTAGTCGTCGCTCGCGATCTCGTCGAGCAGGGTTCGGTAAATCGCAGCCATCACCAGTCCCGGTCGCTGCGCGCGGCGATCTTCCGGCGGGAGGAGTGCGAGCGCCTCGTCGTAACAGCGCCTCGCGCGCTCGGCCTGGAAGCACATCAGCCGGGCGAAGTTGTCGGTGTAGCGCCCATTCAGGATGTCCGCGGCGCTGACGTCGAAGCGCTTGAGCTCATCCATCGGCAGATAGATGCGGTTCTTGCGCGCATCCTCGCCCACGTCGCGAATGATGTTCGTGAGCTGGAACGCAAGGCCGAGGCGCTCGGCGTACTCGAGCGTCTTCGGGTTGCGGTAGCCGAAGATCGCCGCCGCGAGCGCGCCGACCACGCCCGCCACCCGATGGCAGTAGACCTGCAGACCCGCGAAATCCGGATAGCGGCTCTGATTCAGGTCCATCTCCATGCCGTCCATGATCTCGCTCAGCCGCGCCTGGGTGATGCCGAAGGGCTCGATCGCGCTCGCCAGCGCGCGCGTCACCGGATGCTGCGGCGTGCCGGCGAAGAGCTGCGCGACTTCGCTGCGCCACCATGCAAGAGTCGATTGTGCGACGGACGCATCGCTCGGCTCGTCCACGGCGTCGTCGACCTCACGGCAGAAAGCATAGAG
>JBGPTG010000342.1:0-3867 GCA_041490545.1 Gammaproteobacteria bacterium | reverse complement strand
GGCGCAGATCGGCACGACCGGAGCGCCATCGCGCTTCGCGTATTCCTCTACCTTCGCGAGCAGCGGGTTGCCCTCGAAGCCGTGCTCGGAGACGTTGGCGACGTACATCGCCGGTTTCGCCGTCAGCAGGAAGAACGGCTTGAGCACCGCCTGCTCTTCCTTCGACAGCACCACGCTGCGCGCGGGGCGCGCCTCATCGAGCACCGGGCGCACCTTGTCGAGAACGGCGACGATGCGCTGCGCTTCCTTGTCGCCGCCGGTCTTCGCCACCTTGCCGTAGCGCGCGTAGGCTTTTTCCACCGACGCGAGGTCGGCCAGCGCGAGCTCGGTGTTGATGGTCTCGATGTCGGAAACGGGGTCGACCTTGCCGGCAACGTGTACCACGTTCGGATCCTCGAAACAGCGCACCACGTGCGCGATCGCATCGCACTCGCGGATGTTGGCGAGAAACTGGTTGCCCAGGCCTTCGCCTTTCGAGGCGCCGGCCACCAGCCCGGCAATGTCGACGAATTCGACCACTGCGGCGATGATTTTCTGCGGTTTGGCGATCGCCGCGAGCCTGTCAAGACGCGGGTCGGGTATCTCGACGATGCCGACGTTGGGTTCGATGGTGCAGAACGGATAGTTCTCCGCCGCAATCCCCGCCTTCGTAAGCGCGTTAAATAGAGTCGATTTCCCTACATTCGGCAGCCCGACGATTCCACACTTCAAGGACATCAGATTTTCGTGTGCAGCTTGAGCATCGCCGCCTCCATGTTGCCCTCGATCAGTAATCCGGAAACGTCGAGGCAGCGAGCGAGCGCCGATTCGATCAACTCACGCTCGGCCGAAGGCGGCGACGTCAGCACGTAGTCGGCAACGATGTTCTTGTCCCCCGGATGACCGATGCCGATGCGCATACGCCAGAACCCATGAGTGCCGAGCTGCGCCGCGATGTCCTTCAAGCCGTTGTGGCCGGCGACGCCGCCCCCGAGCTTCAGCCTCGCCGTGCCCGGAGGGAAATCGAGCTCGTCGTGCACGACCAGCACTTCCTCGGGGAGAATCTTGTAGAAGCGCGCGAGCGCCCCGACCGACCTGCCGGAGAGGTTCATGTAGGTTTGCGGCATGAGCAGCCACAGCTCACCGGAAGGTCGCGCGACCTTTCCGAGCAGGCCGTGATACCGGGCGACTGACTTCAGCTCGATGCGCCGCTCGGCCGCAAGGCGCGACACGAACCAGAAACCGACGTTGTGCCGGTTCTTCGCGTGTTCCCTGCCCGGATTGCCCAGGCCGACGATGAGTTTGATGAAAGCCATCGATAAAAAAGGGCGCGGATGTCGCCGCGCCCTTTTCCAAGGACATGAAAGGGTTTACTTCTTGTCGCCCTTGTCGCCCTTGTCGCCCTTGCCGCCTTTTCCGCCCTTGTCGTCGGCAGCAGGCGCAGCGGCTTCCGGAGCCTTCTGCTTGACGGTTGGCACGTCGCCAGCGGCAGGGACCCCTTCTGCCGGAGCGGCTCCTGCGACCCCCGCAGCGGCGGCGGCAGCAGCGGCTTCCTCTTCCTCGGCGATTGCAGCTTTCGGGATTTGTGCAGAGGCCACAGTGGGGTTCTCGCCCGCGCGCAGCAAAATCTCCACGCCCTCGGGGAGTTTCACTTCCAGAATATGCATGGAATGCCCAATGGACAGATGTGAAAGGTCCACTTCGACGAACTCCGGCAGATTTGCCGGCAGGCAGCGAATATCGATCTCGTTGAGAACGTGGGTGACCAGTCCGCCCTGCTCCTTGATTGCCGGGGACGTTTCGGCGTTGACGAAGTGCAGCGGCACTTTCATGTGGATCTTCTCATCCGCTGAAACCCGCTGAAAATCTATGTGCTGCACCTCGAGCTTGAACGGGTGCATGTTGACCGAACGCAGCAGCACCTGCTCCCTGGCGCCGTCCAGAGCAAGCATGAGGATCGACGCGTGAAATTTCTCGTTGCGCAACTGCTGATAGAGCGCCTTGTGGTCCACCTCTATGCTCACCGCCGGTTTCTTCCCGCCATACACGATTCCGGGAACTTTTCCGGTGAGGCGGAGGCGGCGGCTCGCACCCGTTCCCTGCCCTTTGCGTGATTCCGCTACGACTTCGATTGCCATTGTTGCCTCCAGGTTATGGCGCGTCCGCGACCAGACAGCACCGTGATAAGACTATTCCATGAACAATGAACTGACGGAATCTTCGTTGCTGATCCGCAGTATCGTCTCGGCGAGCAGTCCCGCGATCGACAGCACGCGGATCTTTTTGCAGGCCTGTGCTGCCTTTGACAAGGGAATCGAGTCGGTCACGACCAATTCGTCCATTTCCGATTCCGCGATGCGCTCCACTGCGCCACCGGAAAGTACCGGGTGCGTGCAATACGCAACCACGCGGGTTGCTCCCTCCTCTTTCAGGGCATGCGCCGCCTTGCAAAGCGTATTCGCGGTGTCGACGATGTCGTCCATGATGACGCAGCTGCGTCCTTTGACATCGCCGATCACGTTCATCACTTCTGAAACGTTCGGCTGGGGCCGGCGCTTGTCGATGATTGCCAGATCCGACTCCAGGCGCTTTGCCATCGCCCGCGCGCGCACCACGCCCCCGACATCGGGCGACACGACCAGAAGATTCTCGTACTGGTGCTTCCAGACATCGCCGAGTAGCACCGGCGTCGCGTAGATGTTGTCCACCGGCACATCGAAAAATCCCTGGATCTGATCGGCATGCAAGTCCATGGTCAGCACCCGGTCAACACCGGAGGCCTGCAGCATGTTCGCTGCCACCTTCGCGCTGATCGCCACCCGGGCCGAGCGCGGGCGCCGGTCCTGGCGCCCGTATCCGAAGTACGGGATTGCCGCCGTCACCCGGGCTGCCGATGCCCGCTTCAGCGCATCCACGATCAGCAGCACTTCCATCAGGCTGTCGTTCGCGGGTGCGCAGGTGGACTGCAGCATGAAGCAATCCTTTCCACGCACGTTCTCCAGCAGTTCCACCATGATTTCGCCATCGGAGAACTTGCCGACCGTCGCGTGGCCCAGCGGGATGTTGAGGCGCCTCACCACCGCATGCGCGAGCAGCGGGTTGGCGTTCCCGGTGAAGACCATCAGGCTCTCGTAAGCCATGCGCTTTGCCCAGTAGCCGGCGATTGGGGGCCGGACCGAATCCCTCACTCGCAAAAAATTAGCCGCGTCAGCGGCTCACCCGTGTTTCTGGCCCCACTGCTAGGCCCACTGCTAGTCCTGGCTGGGGAGGAAGGATTCGAACCCTCGTATGGCGGAATCAAAATCCGCTGCCTTAACCAGCTTGGCGACTCCCCAGGCGCTAACCTTCGAAGCAGACAAGGAAATGCCCTCCTTGCCGGTCCCCATCCATGAGCGCCACGGAGGAGAAGCCGTCTTCCGCAGCGCGCTATTCACGTTCCAGGAACGCCGCAAGAGGATGGCGACTCAATCCTCGCGCGACGAATCCGCGCATTCCCTCGGGCATCCGGGATAGTACAGCGCGCGCTTCGCCCTCGGCTGCAAATCCTGCAAACACGCACGCGCCAGACCCGCTCAGGCGCGCCGCCCCGAACTGCCTCAGCCAGGCAAGATGCGCCGCCACCTCGGCATGCCGACGACCCACGACCGGCTCAAGATCGTTCCGTCCAAAACCGACGGAAAAGCCTGATATTTTGATGGTTTTGGAATTTCGTGTCAATTCCGGCGCAGAGAAAATAGAGCGTGTGGAAATCGCCACCGGGGGAACAAGCACGACGTACCACGCCGCGGGCAATTCCAGGGGCTGCAGCCGCTCGCCTATGCCCTCGGCAAAGGCATTGCCGCCGAAGAGAAAGAACGGAACGTCCGCGCCGAGCGACAGGGCGATCTC
>JBGPTG010000341.1:0-3870 GCA_041490545.1 Gammaproteobacteria bacterium | reverse complement strand
TCCCGCGACCGCAACGCAATCGATCTCGATATCGAACGGCCCCGGAAAACAGGGAACGCACAGGAAGATGCGCGCCGGAGATTCCACCGGGAAGTAGCGCGCATATACCTCATTGACCTTGCCGAAGTGGGCCGCATCCGTGCAATACACGTTGCACTTGAGCACTTGCGTCAGGGACGAGCCGGCAGCCTCCAGGCATCGCTTCATCTGATCGAGCACTATCTCGGTCTGCCGTTCGATGGGGTGCCGCTCGATCTCGCCGCTCTCCGGGTCAAACGGCGGCAGGCCGGACACGTAGACGAACCCGCCGGCAACGGCGACCGGGTAGATCGGTCCCTTGCGACGTTTCTCCAGATACGCCGAAATCGGCTCCACCCGCAGTCGTTCAACCATGTCGCCCTCCCGATTGAAAGCATCTGGACAGTATTATCGGTACCGTGTAACGTCTATGTTTCACGCAAAGGTGAACTATGCATGACGAGCCGGATTTCCCCCGCATCGCCAGCCTCCTCGCCGACCCTGCCCGCGCGAAGATCCTCTATACCCTGATCGACGGCACGACGCGCCCTGCGGGAGAATTGGCTTACGCCGCGAACATTTCGGCGCAATCGGCAAGCGCACATCTTGCCAAGCTCGTCGAAGGCGGATTGCTCGACGCGGAAGCTCAGGGACGTCATCGTTACTTCCGGATTGCGAACGCCGAGGTTGCGGACATGATCGAAGGCCTGAACTCGCTCAGCGTCGCGACCCAGCCGCGAACGCCGCGCAGCCCGCCGCTTGCACGGTCCATGCCGAGCCAGTTTCTTCACGCCCGCACTTGCTATGACCATCTGGCCGGCGAGATGGCGGTGAAGGTCCTCCAGGCGATGCTGAAAGCGCGATGGCTGACCGGCAAGGGGCGGGACTTCGCCGTTACCCGGCTCGGCGAGCAAAGACTGGCCGCGCTAGGCGTGGATCTCGCCGCGGCGCGCGAGAGGCGGCGCGTGTTCGCGCACGCCTGCGTGGACCTGACCCAGCGGCGACCGCATCTTGGCGGCGCCCTCGGGGCTGCGCTGCTCGACCTCTACGTCGCGCGTGGTTGGATACTGCGCGCCCGCCGATCGCGTGTCGTCAGCATCACGCCCAGGGGAACCGAGAGTTTCAGGCGGATGTTCGGCGTGCCGGACGCCCAGGGAAGCTCTGATTAACGTCAGTCCCGCGAAAGCGGGCATCCAGCAAGCGGCTGAAATTTCTGGATTCCCGCTTTCGCGGGACTGACGAAGCTTGTCCCCGAATGAATCTATCGGGGATCAGGGTTGTTCAGAGCTTCGCTAGGCAACCCGAAGCCCCAGTCAACCCGGCTGCGGGCCTTCGTACCCCTCGATGACGATCAGATCGATGGTGGAAACGTCCTTGCGCAGCTTGATCGCCCGCTGGTATTCGGGCGACTTCCAGCAATCGAGCGCCGCCTGGTAGGTCGGAAATTCGATCACCGCGTTGCGGCTGCGGCTCGTCCCCTCGAAATTCTCGAACCGGCCGGCCCGCACCAGGAAGCGGGCGCCGTGTTTCTTCAGCGGCTCAGCGTTGGCCGCGATATAGGCCTTGTATTTTTCCTGATCGGCGACGTCGACGCGTACGAGCCAGTAGCCTTTGGGCACGGGTTTCTCCTGTTGCTGTTGAAGCGGCGGCTATATGCCTGAACAAATCAGCTGACCGGCGCGCGCCATCGCCGCGCGCGTCCGGTTGAGCGCCTCTTTATTTCCGTGACCGGAACGCCCACGCGCAAAGACCGCCCGCAGCAACCATCGCGACCCACGAGGCCCAGACCGGTATTTCGAGGGTTCCGACGTGCAGCGGCCATTGATACAGTGCCCGCACCGCCTGAATCACCGCAACCAAGCCGAAGACGGCACCTGAAACGACGACATACTTATTTGACATTCTCGGGACTCCTATCCATTTGGTGATACCCAAAACGTTCGCGTTGCGCGGCGTACTTCAGCTTCGCTGCACCAGCAAGTAGACGCCCACATTACCTCCCCGCAATGCTGCAGCCTGGCGTTGTCCTGTGCGGCGAACCCGCACAGCGAACGCAAATGGTACGGCGCTTCCGGCCCGTCCGCACGAGCTGCGGGTCAGCGCGCAATGAAGATGAGCCATTGCACGATCCAGCCAGAAAGAAACAAGCAGACAACGCCAGCGAACATCAGCAAGCCCATCGAGCCTCTGGTGCGCCAAAAGTAATACGGTGTGTACGGTATCCAGTAAAGCAGGACCAGCCAGCCGTACTCGAATGGGCGGGTGATTCGAGGTTGTGTTCGACTGTCCGCATCGATCCACAGAACCAGCACAAGCACGAAGAGCGCGCCCCAGAGTCCCATGAGGCGCTCAGAGCCCTCCAATCCGTACCAAGACGCAATGCCCTGATATGTCGCGGCAAGAATAGAAAGCGCGCCCAAACCAAAAAGATAGATGCTATTTCGAGGCACGAAGGATTTGATTTTCGGTTTGCACGCTGGCGTCTTGTTGTGCGGCGTGCCGCTAC
Source organism: Gammaproteobacteria bacterium (assembly GCA_041490545.1). GTDB lineage: Bacteria > Pseudomonadota > Gammaproteobacteria > Burkholderiales > SG8-39 > VBDM01. Next base: position 1,346 of record JBGPTG010000341.1, on the reverse strand, counting down.
AAGCGTTCGCGCCAAACCGCGTGCGCCGGTTTTGGGCGCGATGTCAGGCGTCACTTCGGATGAGGGGAACCAGGTAGGTGTGAAGGACTCCCATAATGAGGACCCCTGCCACAACTGCCGCAATTCCCAAGGGCAGCGATTCAGATTTCATCAGCGCGAAGCCACCCAAAAACGCCGGGATCGCTGCTAAGACGGCTGTCCAGTGTGCCGATATCTTTTTCCCGCACGATTGACAGCTGACCACACGACCAGGACCCAGTGCGGACTTACGCCAGAGATTCATGGCAGGGCGGGAGCAGTAAGGACATTTAACCATCTTCGTGACGTTTAACGTTCCCGGTGAGCGGGCGGCGGCTTCACGCCGCTCGACCGGGCGGTTAGGCGTCGTATTTTCTGAGTCCACCGGGGCCCGCTTTACCGGGCAGAAAGTCTCGAGGAAAGTTCCTTGGAGAACGCAGAGATCTGACGGCTCGTTACCGCGCTACCTACCCCCGGAAGGACATCGTCGCCCGATGTGTGGCGAGCAGTAACGATCCCGACAACTGTCGCAGTCTCAGTGTCCTTTAGGGTCATGGTTATGTTCAGAAGCGCCTCTCCAGCCGTAGCCCCGAGGGTGCCGCGAGCTGCGCCGCTGACGTAACTGAGTTCCGTGATGGTGAGGCGTACCTCCAAGCCCTTGCCGGTCGGAGCCTCCGTGCCGACTGTCGCATACTTTCCAGAGGCCGCTACGTCAGCAATGAATTCCTTCAGCAAATCGGCAGCCGTGTTCGCATAGCCTCTTTGCTTCCGAATATCCTCTGACGCGTCGACGATTACCTGTATGGCGCTGTATCGCGATAAGTCTGCTTTGATGGGGTGCACTTGCTGAATGGTCGGTGCGACTGCACAGCCAGCGATCAAGAATGATACTCCGGCGAGTGCGGACAGAATCAGCGGATTATTTTGCATCTGCAATTCTCCCAAGTTGTGCGGTATCCCTGCAGCACTGCATGGTGAGCAGTAAGCGACGCCTAACAGGCTGTTGAAAAACGTTTCACGAGGTCTTTTTTTTGAGTTTTAGAGGGTGATCAAACCCTTCCCAACTGCACGAAAATCGATTCTAGAGTGTTTTGTGATGTCGGCTTTTCCATTGGAGCAGTACGGAATGCGTTTTTCAACAGCCAGCTAACGACGCTGTAGAAAAATCATTTTCGAATGATGCACCCGCGCCGACGTGATCCCTTTTTTAGTAGCAGTCTGAATTAGAGTCCATCGCTGCAAACTGTACTCGATTCCTTTGCGCCTGAGTTCGCGAGCGAATTCAGGCGCGCCGCGTAGACGGCCGGCGGCACCCCACCCAGATCCTT